>JAPJPE010000014.1 GCA_030825825.1 Streptococcus sp.
CTCGACAATCCAAAAATAATTGAGAGGCTAGGACTTTTGTCCCAGCCTCTTTATTATTTCAGAGCTAGTTTGCTTTCTTTTAAGGAATTACTTGGAGGGAATAAAAGAAAAACAGAGGTGGAAGAAATTATTTTTCTTCCATCTCTGTTTTTTGTCCTTGAATGGCTTTTTTGAGCCACCAAAGTGAGCCGGCTAGGATCAGGGCAGCAAGCCAAAAAATCCAAGCCTCAATAGTGGTTAGAAAAAAGTAGAGAGCGATAGCATCGACCAATAAAAGTGGGATGAGAATCTGTTTTCTTATTTTCATAAGAATATTGTATCATAAATCCTAGAGGAAACAAGTGAAATCAAGCCTGTCTAGGTATTTTGTAGGATCTGAAAAGGTCCGATAGGGTTAGTTAGTGAATTTTCTTTCAGGAGTGCATCTTGGTCCCATTTGTGGTAAAATAGTAAAGATATGAGTAAAGAATTTCATCATGTAACGGTT
The DNA here is from genome assembly GCA_030825825.1 of Streptococcus sp. Lineage (GTDB taxonomy): Bacteria > Bacillota > Bacilli > Lactobacillales > Streptococcaceae > Streptococcus. The sequence continues at coordinate 488 of JAPJPE010000014.1, forward strand.
TTGCTTCATGAAACGATCGATATGCTGGATGTTAAGCCAGATGGGATCTATGTAGACGCCACATTGGGTGGGGCAGGCCACAGCGAATATTTGTTAACAAAATTAAATGAATCGGGCCATCTTTATGCCTTTGACCAAGATCAGCATGCAATTGAGAATGCTAAGATTCGTTTAGCTCCATTCATCGAGAAAGGCATGGTGACCTTCATTAAGGATAACTTTCGTCATTTGAAGGAACGTCTAAACGAATTGGGTGTGACTGAAATTGATGGAATCTGTTATGACCTAGGTGTCTCTAGTCCTCAGTTAGATGAACGGGAACGCGGATTTTCTTACAAGAAAGATGCGCCGTTAGACATGCGGATGAATCAAGAAGCTTCCTTGACAGCCTATGAAGTCGTTAATAGCTACGATTACCATGATCTAGTCCGTATTTTTTTCAAATATGGAGAGGACAAATTTTCCAAGCAAATTGCGCGGAAAATTGAGCAAGCACGAGCAATTAAACCGATTGAAACGACGACTGAATTAGCAGAGATTATTAAATCTGCTAAACCAGCTAAGGAGCTCAAGAAAAAGGGCCATCCTGCTAAACAGATTTTCCAAGCCATTCGTATCGAAGTCAATGATGAATTGGGAGCTGCAGATGAATCGATCCAGCAAGCCATGGATTTGTTGGCTCTCGATGGTCGTATTTCTGTGATTACCTTTCATTCGTTAGAGGATCGATTGACCAAACAATTGTTTAAAGAAGCTTCGACGGTTGAGGTTCCAAAAGGACTTCCCTTTATTCCGGATGATTTGAAACCAAAGATGGAGTTGGTCAACCGGAAACCTATTTTGCCAAGTGAAGAAGAGCTTGAGGATAATAATCGATCCCATTCAGCAAAATTACGGGTTGCTCGAAAAATACACAAGTAAGAGGAATTGATATGGCAGCAAGAGATGAGAGAACAAGAACACAGGTACTGCAAGACCGCTTTCGCCGTTTCTCTAGAGTAGAAAAGGCTTTTTATGGGTCGATTGTCCTAACAGCTGTGATTTTAGCCATTAGTATCGTCTTTATGCAGACACGGATTTTACAAGTTCAAAGTGAATTGACTGATTTGAATACGGAACTAGAAGCCAAAAAGACGGAATTGGCAGATGTTCGTCAAGAGGTCAATGAATTAACACGTTATGACCGCTTATCACAGTTGGCTAGCTCCCAAGGAATGAAGCTGCAAAAAGAAAATCGAAAAACAGTGAGTGCAAGTAGTGATGAATAAATTCAAAAAATTTTTGATCGGGTATTCGATAAAGAAACGTCGCTTGCCGGATCAGAATCGAAAACAAGTTGGGAAAAATCTCAGTGTACTGGCGATTTTCCTCTTTTTTCTCTTTCTGATTAATTTTGCAATGATCATTGGGACTGATAAAAAATTTGGTGTGACCTTATCGGATCAAGCCAAAAAAGTCCATGAGCAGACGGTCATTGTTCCTGCAAAACGTGGAACGATCTACGACCGAAATGGAGCAGTAATTGCTGAAGATGCGACGACCTATAACGTTTATGCGGTTATTGATAAAAAGTACAAATCAGCAACTGGGAAAATTCTCTATGTAGAAGAGAGCCAATTTAAAAAAGTAGCAGAAATCTTTAAGCAGTACTTAGGGATGGATGAGGATTACGTCATTCAACAGTTGTCGCAAAAGAAATTGAAACAAGTTTCTTTTGGCTCGAACGGAAACGGCATAACTTATAGTAATATGACAGCCATCCGTGAGGCCATGGAAGCGGCGAAGATTGAAGGGGTTGCTTTTACAACCAGTCCAAATCGAAGCTATAAAAATGGAGTTTTTGCTTCTCAATTTATAGGTCAGGCCTCTCTTCAAGAAGATAAAGAGGGGAATAAAACCCTGAAGGGACAATCAGGGATGGAGAAATCCCTCGATCGTATTCTCACTGGACAAAATGGGGTTATCACCTATGATAAAGACCGAAACGGCAATATCGTTCCTGGTTCAGATAAGGTTTCTGTCAAAACAGAAGATGGAAAAGATGTCTATACGACCATTTCAGCAGAATTACAAACCTACCTTGAGACGCGAATGGATGTTTTCCAAGAAAAAGTAAAAGGAAAGTATGTTAGTGCGACTCTTGTGAGTGCAAAAACTGGAGAAATCCTGGCGACAACGCAACGTCCATCCTATAATGCGGATACCAAACAAGGGTTGGATCTGAAAAACTTGAAAACCTGGAATACCATCCTTTATCAAGATCAATATGAACCGGGTTCAACGATGAAGGTCATGTTATTAGCTTCGGCGATTGATCATGGAACCTTCCCAGCCTATAATGAAGGATACTACAGTAACGAACTACAAGTAAAAGATGCGACGATCCGTGACTGGGATGTCAATATGGGCTTGTCAGAAGGTCGCTATATGAATATTGCTCAAGGTTTTGCCTATTCAAGTAACATTGGGATGACCCGTTTAGAGCAAAAGATGGGAAATGCTGTCTGGATGGACTACCTAACCCGCTTTAAATTCGGACTTCCTACACGTTTTGGAATGGGAGACGAAGGTTTTGGAGGGCTACCAGGTGATAACTATGTCACTCAAGCCATGTCTTCCTTCGGTCAAGGGATTTCGGTGACCCAAACGCAGATGTTGCGTGCATTTTCTGCCATTGCAAATGATGGGGAAATGTTGGAGCCGAAGTTTATTAGTGCTATTTACGATAAAAAATCAGACACAGCCCGCAAATCAAAAAAAGAAGTTGTTGGAAAACCAGTTTCAGGATCAGCTGCACAACAGACACGGAACTATATGATCACCGTCGGAACAGATCCAGAGTATGGAACCTTGTACAGTGATGGGCCCATCATTCAGGTACCCGGTCAAAACGTTGCGGTGAAATCAGGGACTGCCCAAATGGCGACAGATCAAGGATACTTGCAAGGAGAAAATGATTATATCAACTCGGTTGTAGCCATGACACCTGCAGAAGATCCTGAATTCATTATGTATGTGACGGTCCAACAACCAGAAGTGAAATTCTCAGCGACCAGCTGGGAAGAGCTGGTTAATCCTATTTTGGAAGATGCAGTTGCTTTAAAAGACGAATTGCATTTGACATCAGAGGCACCAACTTTGGATGATGTGACCAAAGAAACGACCTACAAAATCCCTTCAGTAGAAACTCTCTCTAAGGAGTTGAATCTGAAACAAAATCTGAGCCCAGGTGCTTATTCAGAGGAATTGCGTCGCAATTTGGTGCAACCAATTGTCCTAGGAACTGGGAAAAATATCCGCAAGATGTCTGTGGATGTAGGCTCTAAAGTCAAAGCCAATCAGCAAGTATTGTTATTGACAGAAGACTTTGATGCGGTTCCGGATATGTATGGTTGGACAAAGAAAAATGCGGACATCTTTGGAGAATGGACTGGAATTGAGATTACCTATAAAGGTAGTGGAAAGAAAGTAACCAAACAAAGTGTCAAAATGAACACCTCACTCAATAAAACTAAAAAGATTACGTTAACATTAGGAGACTAAGATGTATATTGCTACGATCCTTGTATCGTTTCTATTAACAGTGGCTGCTATTCCAGCCTTTATTCGATTTTACCATCGTGCTCATATTTCCGGGCAACAAATGCACGAAGATGTGAAACAACACAAAGCGAAAGCCGGCACTCCGACAATGGGTGGAGTTGTATTTCTCATTACAGCCGTTCTAGTTAGTTTTGTCGTTACCGTATTGACTGGAAATTTCACGCGCCCTGTTCAACTGATTCTATTTATCTTGATTCTATATGGAATTGTTGGATTTTTGGATGACTTTTTAAAAGTCTTTCGTAAGATTAATGAAGGTCTCAACCCAAAACAAAAATTAGCCCTTCAACTTGTTGGTGGAATCATCTTCTATATTTTTTCTGAACGCCACGGTGCAGGAAGCCTTTTGAATGTCTTTGGTTATGATCTTTACTTGGGCCATTTCTACATTCTCTTTGCTTTATTTTGGTTGGTTGGTTTTTCAAACGCGGTCAATTTGACAGATGGGATTGATGGATTAGCCAGCATCTCCGTTGCTATTAGCCTGAGTGCTTATTCCTTTATTGCCTATATGCAAGGAAAATGGGACATTCTCTTTGTGACTTTGAGTATGATTGGGGCCTTGCTTGGATTTTTTGTCTTCAACCACAAGCCAGCTAAAATCTTTATGGGAGATGTCGGTAGTCTAGCTCTTGGAGGGATGCTTGCAGCCTTGTCAATGGCTCTGCATGTCGAGTGGACGCTGCTCCTGATTGGTCTGGTCTATGTCATTGAAACAGGTTCTGTGATGCTACAAGTGACCTATTTCAAATGGACCAAGAAACGCTACGGAGAAGGACGTCGGATTTTCCGAATGACTCCTTTCCACCATCATTTAGAACTGGGTGGTCTTTCTGGAAATGGCCAAAACTGGTCAGAATGGAAAGTGGATGCCTTTATGTGGTCCATTGCCTTGGTAACAAGTGTCGTGACTCTAGTCCTTCTCTACCTATAAAACGACGGTGGGCTTGCCCATCGTTTTTTTACTGACTCAGAGAGACTTCGCTGGTTAGGAAAAATGACCCATAAGAGAAGCAAGAAGACAGCTTTTCTGATATAATAATAGAGATCATGAAAGGAACTGAGAAAATGAAATTTACAGAGTTTAATTTTAAGCCCTATATTCAAGAGGCGCTGAAAGAAATCAATTTTAGAGAAGCAACCGAAGTACAGGAAAAGCTAATTCCGATTGTCCTAGCTGGAAATGATTTAGTGGGAGAATCAAAGACAGGTTCTGGGAAAACCCATACTTTTCTCTTACCGATTTTTCAAACGTTAAACGAAGACAGCCAACAAGTTGAAGCGGTGATTACGGCTCCTAGTCGGGAGTTGGCAACGCAAATTTACCAAGCTGCTCGTCAAATCGCTAGTCATTCTGAAAAAGAGATTCGGATTGTAAATTATGTTGGAGGAACGGATAAAAGCCGTCAGATTGAAAAACTGCAGGTCAAACAACCACATATCGTGATTGGAACTCCAGGCCGAATTTATGACCTGGTTGCATCTGGTGATCTGGCTATTCATAAAGCCCATACTTTTGTGGTAGATGAGGCGGATATGACACTGGACATGGGATTCTTGTCAACCGTGGATAAGATTGCTTCAAGACTTCCGCAACAACTGCAATTTTTAGTTTTTTCAGCCACCATTCCGCAGAAATTACAACCTTTCTTGAAAAAATATCTCTCAAACCCAGTCATGGAGCAGATTAAGACCAAGACGGTGATTTCAGATACCATCGATAATTGGCTGGTTTCGACCAAGGGTCGGGATAAAAATGAGCAAATTTACCAATTGACCAAGACCTTGCAACCTTATTTGGCTATGATTTTCGTTAATACCAAAACGAGAGCAGATGATCTCCATGCCTATTTAGTGGCTCAAGGATTAAAAGTGGCGAAGATTCACGGAGATATCCCACCACGTGAACGGAAACGGATCATGAATCAGGTTAAAAATCTTGATTTTGAGTATATTGTGGCCACAGATTTAGCGGCTCGTGGAATTGATATCGAAGGGGTGAGTCATGTCATCAACGATGCTATTCCACAAGATCTTTCTTTCTTTGTCCACCGTGTCGGTCGGACAGGACGCAATGGTCTACCAGGTGTCGCTATTACTCTTTATCAACCGAGTGATGATTCAGATATCCGTGAACTAGAAAAAATGGGCATTCGTTTCGTACCGAAAGTGTTGAAAAATGGGGTTATTGAAGATACTTATGATCGGGACAGACGGGCCAATCGTGAGAAAAAGCAAGAGAAACTCGACATCGAAATGATTGGTCTGGTGAAGAAGAAAAAGAAAAAAATCAAACCAGGCTACAAGAAAAAAATCAAATGGGCAGTTGATGAAAAGCGGAGAAAAGCTAAGCGAGCTGAAAACCGTGCGCGTGGTCGGGCGGAACGTAAGGCCAAACGCCAAACTTTCTAACCCCTTCTTTCAAATGTTCAGAAGAAAACATAGATTTTCTTTATGAACTCCATAAAGAAAAACTATTAGGAACTTGTCTAAAATTATGATAGACTAAATTTGAGTAGTCTATCATTTTTCTATTTCTGTAGCAATTTTTGGAATTCCGATAGTGAATGTGATAGAATGTTTATGTTCGAGAAAGGAAGTAACAAAAATGTTTACAACTAATCTTTTAGCTGCCAACTGGTATGCTGACTTTTTAAAACACGTTCCAGATAGCAAGCTGTTTAGTTTGAGAGCCGTATTGGATGCATTTCCGTCTGTCATAGGAAAATTGCCTGTGACGATTTTACTAGCCCTAGGAGGCGCATTTTTTGGGATTATTTTTGCCATGATTTTTGCTCTGGTCAAAATTAATCGTGTACGAATTCTATACCCGATTCAAGCTGTTTTTGTCAGTTTTTTACGGGGGACTCCTTTGTTGGTTCAGTTGATGTTGACCTATTATGGGATTCCTCTTATTTTAAAAGCAATCAATCAGTCTTATGGAACAGCTTTTAATATTAATGCTATTCCAGCTGAGTTATTTGCAATTGTGGCTCTTGCCTTTAATGAGGCAGCTTATGCGAGTGAAACCATCCGGGCAGCCATTTTATCAGTGGATCCTGGTGAAATTGAGGCAGCGCGTAGTCTTGGGATGACCAACCGTCAAGTTTATCGCCGGATTATTATTCCCAATGCAGCAGTCGTTGCAACTCCTACTTTAATCAACTCTCTCATTGGCTTGACCAAGGGGACCTCGCTCGCCTTTAGTGCCAGTGTGGTTGAAATTTTTGCTCAAGCACGGATTATTGGTGGGAGCGATTTGAAGTACTTTGAACGCTTTATCACAGTATCGATTGTTTACTGGATTGTGAACATTCTCATTGAAATACTAGGCCGTCACATTGAACGTCGACTGGATATTGAGACTCCCGTAGCAATTGATTTACCAGATCAGGAGGTCCGGATCTAATGATTTATATTTCAGAATTATCAAAGACATTTTCAGGTCAAAAGGTTTTAAATAATCTCAGTTTGGAAATTCAAAAAGGGGAAGTCGTGGCCCTAATCGGGTCTTCGGGAGCTGGTAAATCAACCTTCTTACGCAGTTTAAACTATTTGGAAGCACCAGATAGCGGTAGAATTAAGATTGATGATTTCGAAGTTGATTTTGAGCACATTACCCAAGATCAAATCTTGACCTTAAGAAGAAAATTGGCCATGGTTTTCCAACAGTTTAATTTGTTTGGTAGAAAAACAGCTCTTGAAAATGTGAAAGAAGGGCTCATTGTTGTGAAGGGCTTATCCGATCAAGAAGCAACGAAAATTGCTCGAGAAGAACTGGCAAAAGTCGGTTTATCGGATCGTGAAAATCACTATCCTCGTCACCTCTCAGGTGGACAAAAACAACGGGTTGCTTTGGCTCGTGCCTTGGCCATGAAACCAGAGGTTCTTTTGCTGGATGAACCGACTTCAGCCTTGGATCCAGAATTGGTTGGAGAAGTTGAAAAATCCATTGCCAATGCGGCAAAATCGGGACAAACCATGGTACTGGTCAGCCATGATATGTCTTTTGTAGCGCAAGTAGCAGATAAGGTCCTATTTTTGGATAAAGGACGGATTATTGAATCTGGAACACCAGAGGAAATCATGCAACATCCAAAAGAAGAACGGACAAAAGAATTCTTTGCTAGTTACAAACGGACCTATGTTTGATATAATAGAGGAGAGGTAAGACTCAGCTGGCGATGCTAGCTGGGTTTGTTTTCTGAAAATGTAAAAATATTTGGAGTCGTGATGTTAAATAAATTATTGTCCTTATATTTACAAAGTTTAGTGACGACAACGATTTTAGTTGGGATCGCTTCTTGTATTTGGATTGGCTACCGTGCCCTTAAGAAGAAAGATAAAACAGCCAAGCAACGACAAGCCCATTTGTATGATATCCTCTTAATTGATATCATGACGATTCCTATTTTAACCTTTGCGGTCATAGGGATTTTGTTTATCTTTCAAGCACGATAATTGCAAAAAGACCGTGTTAGAATTATAATGGTTACAACAAAACAGAAAGAGGTTTAGTATGTTTGATACAGTGATTATTGGAGCAGGCCCTGCAGGGATGACTGCTGCCCTTTATGCAGCACGAAGCAATTTAAAAGTCGCATTGATTGAGAGAGGAATTCCAGGCGGTCAAATGAACAATACGTCTGACATTGAAAACTATCCTGGCTATGCGAATATTAGTGGCCCAGACTTGGCTGAAAAAATGTTTGAGCCTTTAGAAAATCTTGGCGTGGAACATTTGTTTGGTCAGGTAGAGCGTATCGAAGACCTCGGAGCAACCAAAAAGATTGTCACAGATGATGGGGAATTTGAAGCTAAAACCGTGGTGATTGCAACAGGGTCTAACCATCGTTCATTGAATGTCCCTGGTGAAGAGGAGCTAAATAGTAGAGGGGTTTCCTACTGTGCTGTTTGTGATGGAGCTTTCTTTAGAGACGAGGATCTCTTGGTCGTTGGTGGAGGTGATTCTGCGGTAGAAGAAGCTGTCTTTTTGACTCAGTTTGCAAAAACAGTGACCATTGCCCATCGTCGTGATCAGTTGCGTGCCCAAAAAGTTCTTCAAGATCGTGCCTTTGCCAATGATAAAATTCACTTTGCTTGGAATACGGTTGTTGAAGAAATTAAGGGTGAACAAAAAGTAACGTCTGTCCTTTTAAAAGATGTGAAGACAGGAGAGGTTAGAGAGCAGGCCTTTGGTGGTGTCTTTATCTATGTCGGTTTAGATCCTGTCAGTGATTTTGCGACGGAACTTGGTATTTTAGATGAAAATGGCTGGGTGGTGACGGATGATCATATGAGAACCACAGTCCCAGGTATTTTTGCGGTTGGTGATGTTCGTCAAAAAGACCTACGTCAAGTGACGACAGCCGTCGGAGACGGTGCGATTGCTGGCCAAGAAGTTTATAAATATATCACAGAAAACTTTTAATCTTTTAAAAATCTGAGGTTTGTGTCTCAGATTTTTTTTGTGCTTTCCTTTCAGTATTCAATGGGGCTGAAATGTGCTATAATGGTACTAATTTTATGGTAGGAATTCATAGAACAAATCTAAAAAAAGAGGTATTCATATGTATCCAGATGACAGTTTAACGTTGCATACTGATTTATACCAAATCAACATGATGCAGGTCTATTTTGATCAAGGTATCCACAATAAACATGCTGTATTTGAAGTGTATTTTCGTCAACAGCCTTTTAAAAACGGCTATGCTGTATTTGCTGGCTTAGAGCGAATTGTGAAATATTTGGAAAACTTGAGTTTTTCTGAGAGCGATATTGCCTATTTAGAGTCACTTGGTTATCATGGAGCCTTCTTGGAATATCTCCGTGATCTTAAATTGGAACTGACAGTACGCTCGGCTCAAGAAGGTGACTTAGTTTTTGCCAATGAACCAATTGTCCAGGTCGAAGGTCCTCTGGCTCAGTGTCAATTGGTGGAAACAGCCCTCTTAAATATCGTCAACTTTCAAACCTTGATAGCCACAAAGGCTGCACGCATTCGTTCGGTCATTGAAGATGAGCCTTTGATGGAATTTGGGACACGTCGCGCGCAAGAAATGGATGCTGCGATTTGGGGAACTCGTGCGGCAGTCATCGGAGGTGCTAATGGGACTAGTAATGTTCGGGCAGGAAAACTCTTTGGAATCCCTGTTTTAGGAACCCATGCCCATTCTCTTGTACAGGTATATGGAAATGACTACCAAGCCTTTAAGGCCTATGCGGAAACCCATAAAGATTGTGTCTTCCTCGTCGATACCTATGATACCCTTCGTATTGGGGTACCAGCAGCTATTCAGGTAGCGCGTGAAATGGGAGAGAAGATCAATTTCTTAGGCGTTCGGATTGATTCAGGAGATATTGCCTATATTTCTAAAAAAGTTCGCCAGCAATTAGATGAGGCTGGGTTTACAAATGCTAAAATCTACGCTTCTAACGACTTGGATGAAAATACCATCCTCAACTTAAAAATGCAAAAAGCAAAAATTGATGTATGGGGTGTGGGAACCAAACTAATTACGGCTTACGATCAACCAGCACTTGGGGCGGTATACAAAATTGTTTCTGTTGAAAACGAAGCAGGAGAGATGATCAATACCATCAAGCTTTCTAATAATGCAGAGAAAGTTTCTACTCCAGGTAAAAAGCAAGTCTGGCGGATTACGAGTCGTGAAAAAGGTAAGTCAGAAGGGGACTACATTACTTATGATGGAGTAGATGTTTCTCAACTGACAGAACTTAAAATGTTCCATCCGACTTATACCTACATCAATAAAACGGTCCGAAACTTTGAGGCTATTCCTCTTTTAGTGGATATTTTTAAAGAGGGGCAATTGGTTTATCAACTACCACCATTATCAGAAATTCAAGAATATGCTCGTAAAAATTACGATCAATTGTGGGATGAATACAAGCGTGTCCTTAATCCACAGCATTACCCAGTTGACTTGGCAAAAGATATTTGGCAGGATAAGATGGATCTAATCGAGGAAATGCGTAACAAGGCCAATGGAGAAGGAGAAGCAAAATGAGTTTGCAAGAAGAGATTATCCAACAATTGGGTGTCAAGCCTAGCATTGATCCTCAGGAAGAGATTCGCCGCTCGGTTGATTTCTTAAAAAGATATCTAAAAAAACATCCCTTCTTGAAAACATTTGTATTAGGGATCTCAGGAGGACAAGATTCGACTCTTGCTGGGCGATTAGCTCAATTAGCCATGGAAGAAATGCGCTCAGAGACAGGAGATGCCTCCTATCAATTTATTGCTGTTCGCCTTCCTTATGGGGTACAGACAGATGAAGAAGATGCTCAAAAAGCTTTGACCTTTATCCAGCCAGATGTCAGCCTAGTCGTTAACATCAAGGAATCAGTTGATGCCATGGAACGCGCTGTCGAAGCAACAGGAACGGATATCTCCGACTTCAACAAGGGCAATATCAAGGCTCGCAGTCGCATGATTGCTCAGTATGCTTTAGCAGGTGCGCGGAGTGGAGCCGTTATTGGGACGGACCATGCAGCGGAAAATATTACAGGTTTCTTCACAAAATTTGGAGATGGTGGTGCAGATATTTTACCCCTTTTCCGTTTGAACAAGCGCCAAGGAAAACAATTGCTTAAAGCCTTGGGAGCTGATCCTGCTCTCTATGAGAAAATCCCAACTGCAGATTTGGAAGAAGAAAAACCAGGAATAGCAGACGAAGTAGCGCTGGGTGTCACCTATAATGAAATCGATGATTACCTAGAAGGCAAACAAGTGAGCCCAGAAGCTCAAGCCACTATTGAAAAGTGGTGGTACAAAGGCCAACACAAACGCCACTTGCCAATCACAGTATTTGATCATTTCTGGGAGTAAAAAGGTCCACTGGACCTTTTTAGCCCGAGTCTTAAAATAGGAAAACGAGACAGAAATCGGTAACTCGCAGAGTTCGATTTCGTAGTCTCACCATACAATATTGTGAAAAGCATCAAAAAGAAGGGCGATTTCATCCGTCCTTTTCTTCTAGATTAAAGTAACCAACTTGCAACGTTCAAGTTGCATGAAAAAATGAAGGGAGACAATCTATGAATCATCTTGGAAGTCTTGTCATAGAGACAGAGCATTTATACTTGAGGCCTTTCGTTTTGGAAGATGCACCAGCGATGTTTGAAAATTGGGCTTCGGATCCTGAAACCCTGAAATATGTCACTTGGGATGCCCATGCATCTACTGAGAGAACCAGAGAATCGATCAAAAGATGGATCGAACAGTATCGTAAACCAGATACTTATAAATGGGCGCTTTGTTTGAAAACATCACTGGATCAGGTAATTGGAGATATTAGTGTGGTTTCTCAAGACCAGGAAAGTCAATCATGCGAGCTAGGTTATATCCTTGGCAAGAAATTCTGGGGGCGGGGATTCATGACAGAAGCCGTCATAGCTGTTTTGGATTTCTTATTGAACAAAGTCGGATTTAAAGAAATCAAAGCCACTTATGTCAGTTTAAATCCTGCTTCAGGGAAAGTCATGGAAAAGGCAGGAATGCAGTATGTAGAAACCATCCCTCATGCCATTCAACGCAAAGGATATTGCGGGGATAAAATCATCTATTCTAAACAGAATCCCTCTCTATAGGGTGATTTTTACTTGAAGATTCTGCTCAAAGGATTATAATAGTAAATAATGAAAAAAGGAGATTGCTATGTCAGAATTAACGAAAGAATTTACAGACCAGCTCTATGCTAATTATGAAGCAAATGTGAAATATGCGGCTCTTGAAAATGCTGTTACCCACAATGGGATCCATGCATCGCTTGAAACGCGCAAGAGTGCAGTAGAAAATACACCAGTTTTTTCACTTGATTTGACCAAGGATAAGGTGACAAACCAAAAAGCATCTGGACGTTGTTGGATGTTTGCGGCTTTAAATACCTTCCGTCACAAGATGATTTCAAGCTTCCAATTGGAGGATTTTGAATTGTCTCAAGCACATACTTTCTTTTGGGATAAGTATGAAAAATCAAACTGGTTTTTGGAGCAAGTGATTGCTACAGCAGACCAAGAATTGACCAGCCGTAAGGTGGCTTTTCTCCTACAAACCCCACAACAAGATGGTGGTCAATGGGATATGGTGGTATCCCTCTTTGAGAAATACGGAGTGGTTCCAAAATCAGTTTATCCGGAATCGATTTCTTCAAGTAATAGCCGGGAATTGAACACCTACCTCAATAAACTCTTGCGTCAAGATGCGCAAATCTTGCGTGACTTGATTCACTCAGGCGCAGATAGTGAGGCAGTTGCGAGCAAGAAACAAGCGTTGTTGCAAGAAATCTTTAACTTCTTGGCTATGTCTTTAGGATTGCCTCCGCGTGAATTTGACTTTTCATACCGTGATAAGGACAACCAATTCCATACCGAAAGTGGCTTAACTCCACAAAGCTTCTACAAAAAATATGTAGACCTTCAATTAGACGATTACGTCTCCATTATCAATGCCCCAACTACAGATAAGCCATATGGAAAATCTTACACCGTAGATATGCTGGGCAATGTGGTTGGTAGCCGTCCAGTCCGCTACCTAAATGTTCCAATGGATCGATTGAAAGAACTAGCCATCGCTCAAATGAAAGCGGGAGAAACTGTCTGGTTTGGTTCAGATGTAGGCCAAGTCAGCAACCGTAAAGCCGGAATCCTGGCAACAGATGTCTACGATTTTGAAGCAGGCATGGACATTCATTTGACACAAGACAAGGCGGGTCGCTTGGACTATGCAGAAAGTCTCATGACACACGCTATGGTCTTGACAGGGGTTGATTTAGACGAAGCAGGTCAGCCTCGTAAATGGAAGGTTGAAAATTCATGGGGAGACAAGGTCGGTACAGATGGTTACTTTGTGGCTTCTGATGCTTGGATGGATGAATATACCTATCAAATCGTGGTTCGTAAAGAATTCCTAACAGCAGACGAATTAGCAGCCTATGAAGCAGAACCAATTGTCCTAGCACCGTGGGATCCAATGGGAGCTTTAGCAAAATAATGATATAGAAAAGAGCCGAAAGGCTCTTTTCAGATTGAAGACAAAATATCTTAAAAACTTTCCTTAGGTGAGTACGGACGTCAGCGAACTTCTTTAAAGTTCCATGACTAATTATTGAGTCTAAGGTCTCAATAATTCCGAGTGCCTGAAACAATAACGTTTCAAGCACTTTTCTCACAGCGGAAAGTTTCAGTATTTTCTTAAATCGATTTAAATATTGGAACTCAATTTTGTTTTTTGCAGAATCACTTAACTTATTTTGCTTTAAAATAGTTTGTCTACATTCTAATAAGAGCCGAAAGGCTCTTTTTTTTATATACTCAAAAATAAAAAAGCTGGGAAGTCTAACTAAATAAATCAGATTTTATTCGTTCTGGTTTTTTAACCATTGTTTTAAAAAAAGCCGGGCAAAAGCCCGACTTCTCCATTCTATTATTCGTTATGATTGTTAGAGTCTTGCGAAGAAGGCTCAGATGGTTTAGATTGATTTTCTTCGTTCGAAGAGCTAGACGATGGTTCTTCATACGAATACTGATCAGTGGAATAACTTGGCTCATAGTAGTAGTTATTGTAGTTGTTCTTACCATTGTTTAAGTAGAGATAAGAACCACTTCGATACAGTCCACTTGGTTGCGTCCAATCCGTATGACCAGAGTTATTATTATTAGCAAGATAGAGCATCATTTGACGGTAGACATCCGTTGCGACCTGTATTCCATTATCCAATACTGGTGTAAAGCGATTGGAATAACCTGTCCATACTGCCATGGCATATTCAGGAGTGTAGCCTACAAACAATTCATCCGGTGTTACAATATTTGAATAAGCATTTTTTGTCAATTTACCGATTTCGTTATCAGCATAGTTTGATGTACCTGTCTTACCAGCTTGGTAGATTCCCGAAATGGCAGCATTTGTACCGGTACCAGACAAGAGAACTGTCTTCATCATATCTGTCATCATGTAGGCAGTTGTTGCTTTCATTGCACGAGTTCCTTCGGACTCAAATTCCTTGGTTGTGCCATCACTAAAGACAACCCGACTAACATAGGATGGTTTGTAATAGGTACCGCCATTGGCAAAAGCAGCATAGGCAGCTGCCATTTTCTCACTGCTGGCTCCGTATTTGTTGCTAGAATCGCTAGTGTTACTCGAGATAGCGTTGGCGTAAACCATTTCTGGGTAATCGATCCCTAATCCATTGAGGAATTTCTTAGCTTGTTTAAGACCAACTTTTTCCAGGGCCTTCACCGCAGGCACGTTACGAGATTGTTGAATTGCGTAGGTAATGGACATGCTACCATAGTATGAACGGTCCCAGTTGTAGACAGGCGTTGATGAATGAGGGAAGTTGTATGGCGCATCTGTTGTAGTAGCTGCTGTAGAGGTATATTCCTCATGTTCAAGAGCTGGTGCGTAATCTGTGATTGGTTTCATTGTTGAACCCCAGTCACGGTTCGTTTCAACCGCTTGGTTTGTACCAAAGGAAACATTGCTGGATTGGTGACGAGAACCCAGCTGAGCAATGACTTTACCAGTATTGACATCAATAACGGTAGAAGCTACTTGCATTTCATCATCCGGGTAATTGACATATTCATCTGTATTGTAGATATCCCATAGTTTCTTTTGAGCTTCTGTATCCACGTTTGTATAGACATCCATTCCGGTTGTCAACAAATTGTAGCCCGTTTCTTCTTCGACTTGCTCGATCACTTCTTTTAGGTAATTATCCATATAGGCTGGGTAACTGCTTGAAGAACTGAGACTTTGCAGACCATCTGTAACAGGTGTATTGACCGCTGCTTCGTATTGTTTGTTAGAAATGGTCTTCATATCGAGCATTTCTTTTAATACTAAGTTTCGGCGCTGTTGCGCTGCTTCAGGATGGGAGTATGGATCGTATTGGTTTGGTGCTTGGGGCATCCCCGCAAGGAGTGCCAATTGAGGGAGCGAAAGATCTTTTAGATCTTTTCCGTAATAACTTTTCGCAGCTGTCTGCATTCCGTAGTTCCCATTCGCCATAAATACTTTATTGACGTAATAGGTCAAGATTTCTTGTTTGGTTGCTTTCTTTTCTAGTTGGGTTGCTAACCAAGCTTCTTGGATCTTACGAGAGAGGGTACGGTCAGAGGCTGAAGTGGAGAAATAGGTTAACTTGATCAATTGTTGCGTCAAGGTTGACCCACCTTGACTTCCTCCTCGTAAGTTGTGAAGGAAGGAACCGCCGATCCGAATGATGTCGACCCCACGGTGATTGAAGAAACGGTGGTCTTCAATCGCAACGATAGCATTGACCAAATCAGTAGGGATTTCATTGGCTGTGACATTGATTCGTTTCTCAGCTCCCAAATCCGCGATCAAGTTATTTTGGTTGTCATAGATCTTACTAGATGTTGTTGCAACCAAATCTTTTTCAGACAAGGTTGGTGCTTTCATAGCATAGTAACTAAATATCAGTCCACCGAGGACAAATAAAAGTAAGAAAAATGAAATGGCTGCGATGGCAACATATTTCAACCATTGAATGACTGTTTGTTTATTCATTTAAATACCGCCTAGAAGTTTCTGTTCGATAATATCAAGATAAGGAACGCTTGGAAGACGATTCTTATCTACTAGAAAGCCGTGCTCCTGAATATAGGAGAGGGGCATGGATTTACTACCATGATCGATGTTGTAATAGTGAATTAATGCAGGAGCAGGAAGTAAGTAGGTTTCACTCAACTTTGCAAAATGCAAGAGAACGAAACAGATACCGCCTTGCTGAACAACTGCCTCCATATGATCGATTTGATGTTGATGAAAATTTTTCATCGGCATGGATTGCTTTTGCTGTGTTTCCTTCGCTTCAAAATCGATATAGCGTCCCTTGTATACTCCAGAATAGTCCGTCGTTGAGGCTTGCCTGAAATAGGCTTCAACAATCTTTGCCCGACTGCGACGTGGATAATCCACTTTCACGATTTGAATCGGTGTTGGTTTTTTATGGATGACTGCTAGACCTCGAGAAAGATAGTATTGATTGCTTTCATTGATCATTTTTTCAAATGTCATCCCACGATTCGCAAAGTCGACTGGATGTTTCCTTTGTGTAGAGACCAAGGTTTTTTTGGCTACTTTATGTGGATAGTTGACCATAGTTCTCCTTATTGGTACAATTACATCACTCTATTATATCATAAATTAGAATAATGAGGAAAAAATGAATACCATACTTGTTGCAGGTTATAAGAGTTTTGATGTGGGAGTCTTTTCCAATAAAGACCCTCGACTGACCATTATCAAAAAAGCCATTGAAAGAGATCTTCGTCGTCTATTTGAAGAAGGAGTGAAATGGCTGGTCTTTTCTGGTAATTTGGGATTTGAGGCTTGGGTACTAGAAGTTGCCTTTGAGTTAAAAGAAGATTACGATTTTCAAATGGCGACGATCTTTCTATTTGAGAATGTTGGCGAAAATTGGAATGAAGCCAATCAGGAGCTATTGGCACGTTTCAAACAGGTGGATTTCGTGAAATATGCTTATCCCCACTATAGCAATCCGGGTCAATTAAAAGAATACAATCAGTTTTTGATAGATAATGCGGATGGAGCTTACCTTTTTTATGATCCAGAAAATGAAACCAATTTAAAGTATCTTTACAAAATGATGCTAGAAAAAGAACTATTTTATGTCAAACAATTAAGTTTTGATGACTTAAATGAACTTGCTGAAAATTTTTACGAAAACTAAGTGTTATACCTTGATTTTTCTTACCAATTTTTTATATAATTGAGATGATGAACTAGATTGGAGAGAGTAATGGCAAGTATTATTTTTACTGCGAAAGATATTTTTGATCAAGATTTCAAACGAGAAGTTCGTGGTTATAGTAAAGATGAAGTAAATGAATTTTTGGATGATGTTATAAAAGACTATGAAACCTATGCTGCTTTGGTGAAGGAATTGCGTGAAGAAAACGCACGCCTTCGTGAAGAACTTGCCCAAAAAGCACAGGAAACACCCCAAACATCTCCAATTGCTAGTACAGTTACGCAAGAATTCCCGCAAGTGACAACAGCGACGAACTTTGATATTCTTAAACGACTCAATCGTTTGGAAAAAGAAGTTTTTGGGAAACAGATCGTAGATCGCGATTATTAATCCCATAGATCGTGCAATTTTTGGATAATCGCGTGAGAGAATGCTCTCATGAGGAAAGTCCATGCTAGCACAGGCTGTGATGCCTGTAGTGTTTGTGC
>JAPJPE010000015.1 GCA_030825825.1 Streptococcus sp.
TCAGTTCTTCCGTATTCCGTTTCATTTGACCACCTTCCCTTATCAAAGTATACGTCGTCTACTTTTTATAAAGTATACACTGTCTACTTATATTTGTCAAATAAAAAAATACTCAAAAGTTAGCTTCATAGTCTCTGACCTTCTGTTATGTACTCACCTAAGGAAAGTTTCTAAGAAGACGTTGTCTTCAATCAAAAGGCTGAGACAAATCGTCTCAGCCTTTTACTCATCTTCTGCCTGCTCTGTCATGACTTGTAAGCGATAGGTTTTAGGCGATTTCCCACAGAGTTTACGGAAAACCTTGTAGAAATAGCCTACATTACTGTAACCAACTTTATAGCAGATATCTTCAATACTGTCATTGGTCGATAAGAGGAGCTGCTGGGCAGCCTTAATCCGCTGTTTGTTGAGGAGTTCTGCGAACGTTGCATTGGTTTCTCGTTTAATCAATTGGCCTAAATAGACTGGATTGATAAAGAGAGCCTGACTGATGTCCTTGAGCGACAGCTCTTTTTGGTAATCACGGCTAATCACTTGGAGGACGCTCGCTACATTTTCGTTCATCCGATAGTGGGATAAGAAACGGGACAACTCTTCCTGGATAAAGCTAATCATCTCGCTAAAGGTAGCAGCTTCTTGGACTTTCTTGACCACATCGGCCAAATCATCTCCTTGCAGGTATTCAAATAAATGAAAGACATCCATCAAAAATTGGATAAAGAGTTGCTTGGTCAGCGAAACCTTAGGTGTCTTCTCAAGGATCATTTTTTCCAACCAATCCAGTTCTTCTAAGATCTGTTGGATATTTCCTTGCATGATCACCCGGTAGGCCGGTTCGTAGTAATGGAAGATCTCTTCATCTTGATTGAGAGGGGTCGCTCCATAAAAGAGACTCCGCTCCACTAGGTCCTTAAATTGATGGAAGTGCTCCTTATAAGGTGGCTCAAAGGCCTTCTCAATCATAGCTTCTTCTTCTTGCTCTGAGATAAAGAGTTGAAGATTTTGCCCGAGAACTTGGTAAGACGAGCTGATAAAGCCTTTTTTCTCCTTAGCAACCCCAATCCACAGTGAGTTTCGTCCTGCGATATACCGACAAAACTCTTCCTCAGAGATATCATCGTGAATCAAGCGGTTGGCCAACTCTTGGCTTGGTTGCTGGATTTGGTGCTGGATTTTTTCTAGGATATTGCCCATCTCCACCTTATTGACCGGTTTGAGCAGGTAGTCTGCCACGCGCAAATTGAGGGCTGTCTTGACATATTCAAAATCCTGATAGCCTGACATAATGATAAAAGCAGCATCTGGTATCAAATCCTTCATCTCTGCAATCATCTGAAGTCCGGTCTTTCCAGGCATATTGACATCCGTGATCACCACATCCACCGGATGCTCTCGTACATAATCAAGGGCCTGGTCTGCATCTTCTGCAGTTGCGACCACTTCCATATTCCAGTGGTCAAAGGGGATTAATTTTTTTAACCCTTCTGTAATCATATACTCATCGTCTACTAATAAGACTTTGTACATTCTGTCTCCTTTATTCATCTTGAATGGTTATCGTATAGGTCACTCCATGGTTAGGTTGGGAGAAGACTTGGATATGGTAGCGATCTCCAAAATAGAGTAGCATGCGTTCATGAACATTGACAATTCCGATGGACTGCCGCCCACTCTTTTCTTCGATTTCTGAGCGTGGATTGCGATTGGCTAGCATCTCTTGAATTTTTTCTAGCTGTTCTTCTTCCATCCCGCGCCCATTATCACTGATCAGGATCATGACTTGCCCTTCTCCTTGCAAGACTTTGACACTAATCACATTGTCCTTGCGTTTGTGATCCACTCCATGCGCAAAATAGTTCTCGACCAAAGGCTGGATGGTGAATTTTGGAATCTTCATCTTTTCCAAGCCTGGATCGATCTTAAAGCCATAGGCAATCGATTTTGGATAACGCACCATACAGAGGTAGCTGTATTTGCGACAAAATTCGAGCTCATTTTCAACTGTCGTCACTCGCTCATCTGAGATATTGTTGCGCAAGAGACTACTAAACTCATAGATAATATCACCCAATTCATCCTGCTCTTGCATGACGGCGTACATCCGGATAAATTCCAGTGTATTGTACATGAAATGGGGATTGATCTGGGCTTGTAGTGCCCGCATATTGGCATCTTTTTGGCTGAGCTGTAGCTGATAGATATCCCGAATATTCTTATCCATATTGTCTAACATGGTATTGATCATATTACCAATAACCAGCAGTTCTTGGTCCTTGGTCGAGGTATCAATCCGTCGTTCACTATCGCCTTGACTGATCTGATTCATGGTATCAACCAAATCGAGGACTTGACGCCGGTAATTTTTGAAAATCTGCCGTAATAACAAGTAAAGGATCAAGAAAATCAGGAAAGCAATGGAGAGAAAAGTGGTCAGGTTAGCTAGACCCTTTTTGACCAGATAACTTTCAGAAACAGCCACATCCACCTTGTAGCCATAGATCGTGCTACGGGTTTGCCATTTAACATCTTTTGATTGCCCCTTATCCCCTTCATGGTACATCTCTTTCCCAAAGGGAGTGAAGATCCGTACAGCGACCGGAAGATCGCCTCTGGCATTATCAATCGCTGCCGTCAAAATTTCTTGGTTCAGCGTCATATAAGCAATCCCAACTCCAGCACCCGTAGTCGGATCTGTCAAAGGAACCGGAATGGCTGTCGCAGGAGCCTTGTAATGGTCCGCTGAGACTTGCTTGCCTCCCTGTGATTGCCGGGTAGAGACAAATACCGTCTTGTAATCAGACAAGGTGACATCGATACCCTCGATGTTTTTATTGCTCAAATAGAGACTGTCAATATTCTTATGTAGGGACAATTGGATATAAGAAGGGAACTGGGCATTCAATCGCCAAGTCTCATACTCCGATGGTGACAAGGTAAAATAGCGATAAACCCCTTCTAATTTTGCAGGGTTTTCAACGAGACTACGCCCTTCTTGTGTGACCCGCTGATAAGAGGTCTCAAGATCCGTCACGACTTCAGTCAAGACCCGTTGGGCGATCCGATCGGCTTCAGCTTGCTGGTTTTTCCAAGAGATCCCCGCTACGACGAGACCCATAATGGTCAAAATGACCACCATGACATAGGCGTAGAATTTTAAAAGCGTACTTAACCAGATTTTTTTCATCGTTAGGATACCAATTTTTCGTGGATGTTTTGATAAACAGGGTCAAAGATATCATTGACAAAGAAATGCCAGACGCCGATCAAGACAAAAAAGAGAAGGGCTGGCATGTAGTAGCTAATGACGCCAAGTAGCGCGGTTCCAAGGATGAGCTTCAGAACCGGACGAATGTCCAGCAACATTCCGATCAAACTGAGCTTGATACTGTTGGCATAAGAGAGAGCAAAATGCACTTGCAATTTCAAATAAACGGCATAAGCTAGAGGCGCAACCAAGAGGAAAACCAAATTAAACAAGAGAACCAAAATTTGGAAGAAATTCAAGTGAGGAATCTGGACCATGAGGTACATGCCATAGAGGAGGATTCCTTCAATGGCAAAGAAGGTGTAAAAGACTTGATTAGCCGGAACCAGATTTTCTTTGAAGAGTTCCCAAGCGCGTGACCAATGGTAGTCTTTGTAGTTCATGCCATTTTCCGCATAGAGGCTCATGATAGTGGCACTGGCTGGTCCTACTCCTAGAAGAATGCCCCCACAGATCGTCAAGACCCAAAAAATCCCTGTTACCAGCATGGCAACATAGACTCTCGTAAAAATGAACTCGATGATTTTTCCCATCATTCAGCCTCTTTCCCAATTAGTTATTCTATTATATCATAAAAATAAAACGCTTTCCTCATATTTGCATTAGTGAATTGAAATATTGATTTTCATTTCCAGGATTCATTTTCATAAAAACTTAAAAAGGCCTTGGAGACAGCCCCAAAGCCTTTTCACACGACCTGTTTCTTATTTTTTAGAAGCAAGGAATTCGTCGTATTGTTTTTGCATTTCGTCAAGCACTTTTTGGTAAGCACCTTCTGATTTCAATTTTTCAAGCATCTTAGGAACTTCTACTTCAGGATCCACAGTACCAGTATTGATCGCACCTGCGAATTGGTTCAAAGTATTTGTAAGAGCAGTGATTTCTGATTTCACTTTATCTGTGTTAAAGATGAAACCAAGTGCTGGAGATTCTTTTGCAGTTTCCAAGTCTTTCTTAGATTGTGCAATTTGCTCATCCGTTACGTTTTCGTTGATGTAAAGAATCCAGTTGTTACCAGTATTCCATCCAGACATGTGAGTGTTTCCGTTGTAGCCATCCAAGACTTTCACACGGTTTTCTTTACCTTCAACTTTTTCCCAGTTCTTGCCTTCTGGACCATAAACAAGTCCGTTCAAGAGTTCTGGGTTTGTGTTCAAGAGGTTCAATACTTCCATTGCTTTTTCTTTGTTCTTAGAGTTGTTTGAGATAACAAAGTTAGCTACTTGAGTAGTATTGTTCTTCTTGTAAAGTTCAGTAAATGGTTTGATGTCGATCTTACGGTTTGCTACACGAGAAAGCAAGCTATTGCCGTAGTCAGCTGGTCCTACTGTTTCTTCACGAACCAACCAAGTATCTTGAGAAAGGTCATAACCAGTATCGCTTGTTGCTACGTCTTTTGGAATGTATCCTGCTTCGTAATATTTGTGAAGAGTCTTCAAGTTTTCTACATAACGAGGAATGGTGTAACGGTCAACGATCTTCGTAGTGTCACCTTTCAAGTCAACCACGAATGGAAGTCCATCAACAGCTACGTAGTCGAAGTCATCTGAAGGTCCACCGTAGCTCTTGTTCATTGCAAATGGAACAACGTTTGGATCTTTTTCTTTGATGGCTTTCAAGACTGGTTCAAGAGAAGCATAGTCTTTCACGTTTGAAACGTCGATACCATATTTTTCAAGAAGTGGTCCGTTGAAAGCAAAGTTTTGAGAAGATGCAACGTTAGCTGCTACTGGAACAGCATAGATCTTGCCATTTACAGTGTTCCCTTTGATATAAGCTGGGTCAAGTGCTTTGTAAAGGTCTTTCCCTTCTTTCTTGTACAATTCTGTCAAGTCAGCATAAGCACCTTTTTGAGCGTTAATGACATAGTTATTAGCAAAGGCAATATCATAGTTTTCACCAGATGAGATGATAACGTTCATTTTTTGTGCGTAGTCACCCCAACCAAGATATTGGATATCCAATTTTGCGCCAACTTTCTTTTCAATGATCTTGTTGGCATTTTTAAGAAGAACATCCAAGTTATCTGGTTTATCACCGATTTGGTACATCTTGATGATTGGTTTACCGTCTTCAGTTGTTGCAGATTTCTTGTTGTTACCTGTAAGGCTTCCACAAGCAGCAAGAGTAGCTCCAAGAGCGATGACACTAGCAGATGCTAACGCATATTTTTTCCAATTTTTCATAAGAAAAATCTCCTTTATGTTATTTTCTTTTTAGACTAAGTTATGAGTTGAAAATCCTGTTGATTTTCAATGAACGATGTTATTCTTTCACACCACCGATGGTCAAGCCTTTTACAAAGTAGCGTTGGAAGAATGGATAGAGAATGGCGATTGGCACTGTTGCCACAACCACCATGGCCATACGTCCTGTTTCCCGTGGGATGGATTGTACAGCTCCTGCCAATTGGCCGGATACCCCGACATTTTTAGCGATGTAATCCATATTGTTTTGGATTTGCATCAAGAGGTATTGCAATGGGTAAAGGTTGTCACTCTTAATATAGAGGAGGGCATTGAACCAGTCATTCCAGAACCCTAAAGCGGTGAACAAACTGATGGTCGCAATCCCTGGTAGAGACAATGGCAAGCAGATTTGGAAGAAGATCCGTGTTTCACTTGCCCCATCGATCCGAGCGGATTCAAGGATAGCTTCTGGAATGGTCCGTTTAAAGAAGGTCCGCATCAATATGATGTTAAATGGACTGAGCAACATTGGGATAATCAAAGCCCCGATGGTATCACCTAACTGCAAGAGTTGAGTGGTCACAATGTAGCTTGG
Source organism: Streptococcus sp. (assembly GCA_030825825.1). GTDB lineage: Bacteria > Bacillota > Bacilli > Lactobacillales > Streptococcaceae > Streptococcus. The sequence continues at coordinate 6,050 of JAPJPE010000015.1, forward strand.
AACCAACCCTGCACTAAAGAGCATACTAAGGAGTGAAAATACGGTAAAGAACTTGCGGTATTTAAAGGTACTCCGTGAGATTGCGTAAGCATAAGTTGTGGTGATAAAGACATTACATGCTGTTCCCACAATGGTCACAAACAAGGTAATGAAGAGGGCTTGCAAGATTTTGTCTTTGAACTGTACCAAGAAGAGGTAACCATCAAATCCAAATTTTGCTGGCCAGAATTGGAAACCATGGACTGCCAAACTTTGTTCGTCTGTCAAAGAGATCATGACAACGAAGATGAAGGGAAGCACACAGGTCAAGCCGACCAAGGTCAACAACAAGGTAAAGAAGAAGTTGCTCTTCTTACTGAAAGAATGGATCCCGACATTATCAATTTTTTCTTTTTGAATGGTTGATTTTTTCATACGATCCTCCTTTCTAGAAGAGAGCGGCATTCTTATCAATGCGACGGGCAATGATATTTGAGATTAAAACAAGAACCAAACCGACTACCGATTGGTAAAGACCGGCTGCTGCTGTCATCCCGATATCCCCTGACTTGGTCAAACCGTTGTAGACATAAACATCAATAACGTTGGTCACACTATAGAGCGCTCCAGCATTATGCGGGATTTGGTAGAAAAGACCGAAATCTGCGCGGAAGATATTTCCGACTGCAAGAATAGTCAAAACCGTAATCAAGGAAGACAACTGAGGAATGGTGATGTTGCGAATGCGTTGCCACTTAGACGCACCATCCACAGTCGCTGCTTCATAGTAAGTTGGGTCAATTCCCATGATGGTTGCATAGTACATGACACTACTATAACCAAAGCCTTTCCAGATTCCTAAGAAGAGGAGAAGCGCTGGCCAGATCCACAATTCCGAGTAGAAATTGATGGCTTTCATACCAAATGAAGTTAAGATGTGGTTGACCAATCCTTTGTCCACGTTCAGGAAGGCATCGGTGAAGAAGCTGATGATAACCCATGATAGGAAGTATGGGAAGAGCATGGAGGTTTGAAGCACCTTGACCACTCTTTTTGATCTCAACTCACTAAAGATGATGGCGATCCCAACGGAAACAATCAATCCTAAGAAGATGAATCCTAAGTTGTACAATACCGTGTTTCTTGTAATAATGTAGGCATCTTTGGAACTAAAGAGGAACTTGAAATTGTCAAAGCCAACCCACTTACTCTTCATGACACTGTCAATGAAGCCCTCTCCCGTAATATGATAGTCCTTAAATGCTACGATATTCCCAAAAACCGGAATATAGAAGAATAAGATTAACCACGCTGCACCAGGTAAGACCATTAAAAGAAAAATGAAATTTTCTCTCAGAGTCCTTACAAACTTTTTCATTTAACTCCCCCCCTTTGAGCCTTGAGCGTGTTTATTTGCTTTGGTAGCGTTTACATCACCTATTATAAGATAGCCCATTTACATTTTCAAACTCCTAATTATAGAAAAAATTCTACAAATTTATGACATAGCTTTAAAAAAGAGTAGAAAAGGGTGGTCGTAAAGACAGCTCCTCTTCTACTCCTAGCCACTGTGGATGAGACTTCTGTCATCCAACTTGGCATTTTTTACGTTGTATAAATGGTTGAAGCCGTCGCAATAGTATGCCACTGGTTAGCCGTTGTGGCTGCGAAGTCCTGATCCCCGTAGAAATCGTTGAATGGCAAGATCTCTACTTCTAGTTCATCGATACGAGGGATTTCGCCTGCTAGGTAGTTTTCAATACGGCTTTCAGCTCGCTTGATCCGCTGCAAGAGTCCACCCATACGAATATCTACGGTATCCAAACCAAAGACCTTGTTTTCTTTCAACCATTGGTGGCTAAAGAGAGCATGTAAGTGTTCAATCTGGCTTCTGAGTTTTGGTAATTCTTCCCGAGCAATTTGTTGCAAGCTCTCTTTATCACCTGCTTGATAGGCTTGACGAATGCGTCGTCCCACATCCACCTTGCCACTTAAAATAGCATTCAACTGGGCCTGAGTTTCGAAAAGATAAGCGTAGACTCCAGCTTTTTCTTTAATGTCAGAAAGAGTCTCAGCTGCCTGGGCAAAGTGAGGCTTGTCCTGTTCAGGTGTCATGTGCTTGTCAAGGATTGGACAGAGAACATCCTGATAAAAGACATAGCGGTTAGGATTGATGCCACTGAGATTGTCTGGTAGATCTGGTAAGAGGTTGGCCAAATCCAGCTGCATAAAGTCCTCAACCGATAGACCTGTATTGGTCTTGAAGTGAGCAGATAAACGCTCTAAATCATTGCGATAGCTGAGCTCGGCCCAAATTTGCAAGCTTGGCAGAATAGAGAACTGAGCTGTTTCACCACCATTATCTCCCCAGCCCGTCACAATGACTTCTTTAATCTGATTAGCACGGCAGGCTTTATTGGCTTCGATAGCGATGAGACGACTGAAATGGTTGTGTGGTGTGAAACCAATCCACTTCCAAGCACCACCTGCAAAGGCAATATCCTGGCTAATCTTGTGGTGGTTACCGAAGTTACGGTTGTATTTTTCCTCGCTATCTTGGTAATAATCCCAGTAAACCAAGGTCACACGGTCTTTGAGACGGTCAAGATAAACACGAGTTTCTTCTGGAATTTCGACATCACGGTCGTACTGGCCATCTGCTGACATGAGTTTGAAGAACATATCGCTCCACATCTGGCAGTGGAAACCATACTTGTCTGCGATATCCAGCACGCGCTCCAAATGTTGGCACATAAGGAGGCTACGATCAACCACACCGTTTAGGATGAGGTAGCGTCCCAAACCAACTAGGTGAGCTTCATCCATCCCGATATTGACCTTGCGTGTCTGCAGTTTAGACAGAGTGGCAAACATGCCGTCGATTAGGTCGTAAACTTTTTCTTCACCGATGAGGAGAATGTCCTCTACATCACGAAGTTGCTGGACTTCTTTGACACCCCATTTGACAAAGGCTGATAAGTGAGCCAAGGTCTGGATACATGGTACAAAGGTCATATCAAACTGCTGGGCGTAAGCTTCGATTTCCTGTAATTCTTCAGCAGCATAAGCGCCACGGAAATAGCCAAAGTAAGGTTGCCCTTCAATCTGATAGGTGTCTTCCATGTAGAGCTCAAAGGTTGAATAACCCATCAGAGCCAAGACTTCAATCATCTGCTTGGCTGATGCAACATTTAGAACTGCATTTCGCGAACAGTCCGCCATGTAGGCTAAATCTTCATAAGCCGCTTGTTCTTCAATCTCTACCTTATCACCTTCTACCAAATCTGTTGCGAGAACAGACAAGGCGCGATAGAGTTGGTGAGGTTTGCGATAAGTCAATTGATAGCTTCCGCCCTCACCCTTGATAGAAATAGAAGCTTGGTCAGACTGAGTGACTGCCACTTCTACATCTGGTAGAGAAATGTGATGTTTTAATGCTTCGATAGCTTGGGCTTGTTTGGGACTAAGTCCTGTAAAACTTACCATTGGTTTTCCTCCTGTAACCAGTTGACAAGGGCACCGTAGAGATTGGCATCTGCCTGATAGGTGCATGCTTGGATCACTGGCGCAATTGTATATTCTTCATATTTTTCCACAAAAGCGTCTACTGCTTTTTGCACCCCTTTGATAAACTCAGGATTTTGGCTAATAGAACCACCTAGGCTAATGACATCAGGGTCGATCAGGTACTGAATATTGAGTAGTCCTTGAGCTAGATTACGATTCATCCGCTCAATGGCTTCTTGGCAAAGGCTATTGCCGGCTGCAGCCTCTTGGTACACCTTGCGGCCATCCCAATCGGTTTGACCAGATTTTTCGATGACATAGCGAACCATGTTCCCTGTAGAAGCTAGTTGCGACCAGTTGTTAAGTTTTTCTGCTGGTTCGATGGTTGTCATGTAGCCAAACTCACCACCCAAACCATGGCGGCCACGGTGAAGCTTACCATTGATAATCATAGCCCCACCAATCCCTGTGCCAATGACAACACAGGCTGCATTTTCAATCTCAGGATGAGCCAGCAGTTCACTAAGTCCAACACAGTTGGCATCATTTTCTAGATGGACAGGGAGTTGGTGATGAGCAAGCGCTTCATACCATGAAAAACCATGGATGTAAGGAATGGCACTGATCCCCTCAATCACCCCGGTTTCTTGATTAACTGCACCTGGCACACTCATAGCAATCCCACGATAGTCCTGTTCTGACAAGCGTTGGTCCAACCAAGCCAATAAATCTTCTAGAGTTTCTGGAGTTGGGGTGCTGGTCTTATCTAAAATCTTTCCATCAGGAGTTAGACTAGCAAACTTAATACCAGTCCCTCCGATATCAATCGTTGCAATTGTCATTGCTTTCACCTGCAAAAAGGAGCGAATCAGCAGTTGGTTCTTACTTTTTCGCTCCTCCTTTCTGTTTGTGTTTACTTTTTGAAATTAAATTTCTTCTTTTTGAATGAGTTCTGTACGAATTTCCTGTGGTGCCAATAATCCTGTATGGATAGGATATGGGCGTTCCAACAAGTCAAGAATGGTTTGTTGTTTTTCAGACACACGGATATTTTCTTGACTCATGTTGTAGTAACGAAGGACATAACCTTCTTCATTCTCAGCCACCTTAAAGGCTGTTGGGCAGACTTGTGGCAAGTTCAGTGCCGGATGGTTAAAGAGGCTACCCGTTGCTGCAATGCTACCCTCTTGTTTTGCAACTTGAAGAGCTGTAAATGGTACCTGGAAGGCTTTGGCACGACGGAAAGCTGAGAAGCGTTCCTCTGCTTGGTGACATTCTACTGCAAATTCAACCTCGATATCCCGCAAGCACTGAGCTTCCGGTGTTGGGAAATAGCCCCAGTCACCGAGTTCGCCTGAAGCACGAAGAAGTGTTATAGCTATAGTGTCGTCTCCAAGGATTTCGTATTCGTGCAACCCTTTATTGGATACGGTCACTCCTTTAACGTCGTCATACAAGCTGACAAAGGCTTGCTGGTGTTGTGGATTTTCAGGATTTTCCCAAGAAGCTGCTGGTTTATTTGGCCGTGTCACAACTTCATAGATGCTTTCAGAATCATTGCTTGGACGTGTGTTATGAGTTTTGACCAAGAGACGGATACGGTGGTCTTTGGCTGTATTGGTGAAGCGCGTCTTGAAGCGAATCTGCGGGTCATCCACAAAGACCGTCATTTCCGTTTCTAGAGGGATGGTTGTCAGCTCTTCTGAGCGACTTGCCTTACGGTTCATAAACTCGATAATGCCTCTTTGCTCCGCATCCAATTGTTCATCTGCGCTAACTGGAATAGTCAAATCATGTTTGAGCAAAACCTTAGCATAGCGAGCATTGTTTTCTAGAACCTCATAACCTTTCAGTTGAGCAAAGATCGGCTCTGTTCCTTTTGGTTGGAAGTAGATATATTCATTTCCGATATCACCACGATCTTCAAAGCGAAGGAAATCCTCATAAGCCTCATTGGTCGTTTTATCATAGAGGGTCAAACCTTCATCGATACTAAGGGTTACAAATGGTGTATCGATCACCCCATTTTGGAACAGACCATCATGATGAGGTGCTTTACCTTCTAAGAGCTGGAAGGTCGTCCAAGACAAGGCTGCCAAATGAACCGGAACCGTCACGCGCACTTGACGTGCAATATAGGGTTGGCGGAATTTATCCTTAGGCAAGGTATAGCCAAAACTTGCCCCCAAGTCTTCAATCTCAGCTTCTACAAGATGACCGTCTAAATCTTCTACATGATAGTCTGGCAAGATCAAAGTGGCCATTTTCTTGAAGCCTTCTGTCGGATGCAACTCCTTAAATGGACAAACCGCTACATCGACAATCGTGCTGACGGTATCCACCTTATCATGCAAGCCTGTATTGATGACCGTAAAGAGGTGCTCACTATGAGCTTTTTGAGTCGCTAGTTTACCCTTCCATTCGTTCAGAAGGTTGGTCTTGACAAAGTTTCCAACTTGGTTGACCTTGGCAAAACGAACTTCCATTTCACGGTGAACTTCGTCAATACTACAACCACAGATACTATCGTGTGGCGCATTTTGTAAGAGCATCTTCCAGGCATAGGTCAATTGATCCTTGTGATTGTGGCCACCTGTAAGGATGGTCAAAGGTTCCACCACTTGCTCTAGCAAATTGCTGTTTTCTTGAAAGGCTTGTTTGAGATAAACACGTGAAGAAGAGGTATTAGCAAGTGTGTACCAACCATCGGTTTCCTGACTGGTCAATTCTCCCGTAACCGTTGATAATTGTTCAGGAAGCGCACTTTCCACTGCTTGCACATAGTCATCAAAGGAACTATGGATAAAGGTCACATCAGGGAAAAGCTCATTGGCCACGCGAATAGCTTCACTCAAGTTCCGTTGAACCGGTTGGTGGTCGCAACCGTTCATCATCAACCATTGGTTGGTCGATGCATAGTCACGAACGTCTGCCAATTTTTGTTTCCAGAAAGCCAAAGCTTCATCTTTATCCACTGGAATTTCATTCCCATTACTGTACCAGTTGGCAAAGAGAATGCCCAATACACGGCTACCATCAGCCCCTTGCCAATACATCTCAGAAAATTGAGAAGTAAATTGCTCATCTCCAAGAACTTGGTTGTCAAATCCAATTGGCTTGACACCACGCCCAAAGGCCGCTACGTGAATGCCTGATTTTTGAAGGATTTGAGGAGCTTGTCCCATATTTCCAAAGGTGTCTGGGAAATAACCGATCTGAGTATATTTGCCCCATTTGGCACATTCAGCTTGTCCAATCAAGGTATTGCGAACATTGGCTTCACTGGAAATCAAGTAATCATCCTGCAAGATATAGAAAGGACCAATCTTGAGCTTGCCTTCGTCGATATAACGCTGCACCTTGTCGCGATTTTCAGGGCGAATTTCTAAATAGTCATCAAGGACAATGGTTTGTCCATCCAAGTGGAAGCTTTTGAATTCAGGATCATTTTCAAAAAGATCAAACAGATTGTCAAACAGTTCCACCAATTGCATGCGGTGGCTTTCAAAAGGTAGATACCACTCACGATCCCAGTGGCTGTGAGAGATGATATGTACAACAACATTTTCCATGAGTAAAACCTCATCCTAACTTAAATTTAAAAATAGATTTGTGATTCTTTTGAAGAATCTGTTGAGCGACAGCTCATTAACGAATACCCAAGTAATCCAAGACCAATTCACAGAACATCATGTTGGCCCAAGAGAACCATTCGCGCGAGTATTTAGTCGGATCATCTACGTGGAAGCTTTCGTGCATGACACCCGTGCCACCATCGCAAGCAACCAACTGATCGAGTAAGAATTTCTTCTCTGCCTTGTCCGTCGTTGTCAATCCTTGGATCGACAGGGCAATCGGCCAGATATAGCGGTAGAAAGTATGAGAACTTCCCAGCCCACTTGCGTACTTCCCTTCATAGAAGTAAGGATTTTCAGGGCTCAAAATAGTCCGACGAGTGGCTTGGTAGACTTCGTCGTCAATCTCGCAGTAGCCCAGATAGGGAGCCGCCAACAAACTTGGTACGTTAGGATCATCCATGATGCTAGCATTTCCCAAACCATCTACCTCAAAGGCATAGATCTTCTCGCCCTTGCTGTTAGTCGTGTAGGCGTAATTTTCGATCCCTTCTTGGATTTCAGCTTGCAGACGTTTGGCATCAGCAATGATGCTTTCACTATCAGCTAGCTTCAATTCTGCAAATATTTCCTGGACATAACCTAAGACAACCACCGCAAACATATTTGATGGAATCAAGTAGCTATACTGACAGCAGTCATCACTCGGACGAAAGGCTGACCAAGTCATTCCTGTCACGGCAAATTCTGGACCAAAGCCATCATTCACTAACGTGTCTTCCTTACGATCCGTATCCCGAACAAAACGATAAGGAGAGTTCTTGTGGTCTTGTTCCACCGTCCAGAGATGAAGAATTTCCTTGGTCGCTGTGACAAAAGTTTCATCAAACTGGCTAGTCTCACCAGTTTCTTTCCAAAGGAGATAAGCTAACTGCAAGGGATAGCACAGCGAATCTACTTCATACTTGCGTTCCCAAATCCAGCCATTGAGATCTGTATGGTCGGTCTCGTGATGCCCCTTCCAGTTCTCTTCAATATTAAAAGAGTTAGCATAGGGATCTTTGAGGATCAAAGTCATCTGACGTTTGACCAAACCTGCAATGGTCTGACGCAAGAGAGGATCTCTTTTAGCCACATGAAGATAAGGTCTCAATTGAGCCGTTGAGTCACGCAACCACATAGCTGGGATATCCCCAGTCAGCACAAAGGTCGAGCCATCTTCTAAGATTTCAACTGTATTGTCTAAAGTGTCTGTGTAGCAACGTTCAAAGACATCCACCCACTCAGGGTACTCCTTGGCACGTTCTGCTACTTGGTCCAGCCATTCTCGCACAATTTCTTTTGAATAGGTCATTTATTTCCCTCACACGTATCGATTCTTTCCTATTCAGTATAAAAGATTTCAAAAGGGAAATACATACGCAAACTATAGCCCTTTTTCTACAAAATTTTCCATTTGATAAAAACGCTATCATATTTGACAACGCTTTGATACAATGAAGAAAATACCACTGCGTGTTCAAAGAAAAACACAGACCATTTAAGGTTGATGAAGAAAAAGGAGACCAGATGCACACAACTTGCCAGACCATCGATACCCGCTGGGGAAGTGATAATCATCCCCACTATTCGCACGGAAACACCCTCCCTTATACCGGAGTCCCTTTTGGAATGAATTACTTTCTTCCCCAGACGACACACGAACAAGGAGCTTGGTTTTTCAACCCTAATCTCCCTATTTTTCAGGGCTTTCGCCTCACCCACCAGCCTAGTCCCTGGATCGGAGACTACGCTTGGTGCCTCATCACGCCCATCACAGGAGAAGTTACAAGTTCCGACCTCTTCCGTCGCCAGAGCAGTTATTCGATCAAAGAAGCTCTTTTTCAGCCCCACTACCTCCGTATTTTTTCGGAACGTTATCAGATTCAAAGCGAGCTGGTTCCAAGCCACTACGGGGCTATCATGCGCTTTCAAGCGCCAGAAAAATTGACTCTCTGCTTTCATGCAGCAAATGAACTAGAGGACTTGACCCTTACAGACCACACCTGTCACTTCCGCATTCTGGATCAGGCCCATACCGCAGATACTTCCTACTCTTTCTATCTCCAGTGGCAATTTAGTCAGCCAATCGAGACTGTCACTCACATTGATCAGGATCTTTTTCTCACCTTTGCTAGCAATGAGGTGACCGTCCAATTAGGAAGCTCTTATCTGTCCCAAGACATGGCTCACAGCCATCTTCCCCACCTTTCTTTAGAAAAAGCTAAAAAAGAAGCAGCCGATCAATGGAATCAGCTACTAAAACGAATTGAAGTGAAAGATAGCGGAGGCAGTGATCAAGCCTTTTTCGATCACTGCCTGTACCGACTCCTCCTTTTTCCTCAAACCTTTTATGAAATAGATACCGAGGGAAATGACTGGCACCTGGATGTCACCCATAATGAAATCAAACCAGGAAAAGCTTATACGAATGTCGGTTTTTGGGATCTCTTCCGAACATCTTTTCCGCTCTTTAGTCTTGTCTACCCCGATTACTACCGTCATTTCCTCGAAGGATTTTTAAACACGTACCAGGATACTGGTTTTCTACCAAAATGGTTAGCCCCAGATGAACGAGGGATGATGCCAGGCACCCTTATCGATGGAGTCTTTGCGGATGCCGTCACAAAAGGGATCGCACCAGATCTACATGAAAACATGCTCACAGCCATGCTCCAGACAGCCCAAAAAACAGATCCTATGCAACATTTTGGTCGCCATGGCAATGAAAGCTACAAAGTGCTTGGCTACTTACCCGAAGATTTTCACGAAAGTGTTAGCCACAGCCTCGATTATGCTTACAGTGATTTTTGCATTGCCACCGTCGCTAAGAAATTGGGTCAGGCAGAAACAGCCGCTCGGTATGCTACTTCCAGTCTCTCCTACCGAACATTGTACGATGCCCAAACGGGTTTCATGAGAGCGCGATCCACCAATGGAAACTTTAAAGATCCCTTCTCTCCTACCAGCTGGGGAGAAGATTATGCCGAATGCTCTGCAATCCAGGCTACTTTTGGAGCCTTACACGACCTCTCAGGTCTAATAGAATTGATGGGCGGTAAAAAAGCCTTCACCCAACGACTGCTGGATCTGGCCAATCAAAGACCTCAATTTGACGTAAGAGGATATGGCTATGAAATCCACGAAATGAGTGAAATGGCCCAAGCCCCATTTGGGCAGATTGCTATCTCCAATCAGCCCAGCTTTCACATTCCCTACCTCTTCCGCCACAGCCTTCACCCCGAATATACCAATCTCCTTATCCACCAGATCCGTTCCCAAGCTTTCCATCAAGATTTCCAAGCCTATCCAGGTGATGAGGACAACGGTAGCCTATCTGCTTGGTACATCTGGTCGGTCCTTGGACTCTACCCAACCTGCCCAGGAAAACCAATCTATGATCTAGGGCTCCCTCTCTTTAAAGAAGTTCTTCTCCATCTTCCAAACCATGAGCTCAAAATTTGCGCTAACTCCCATACTACAGGTGCCTATTTCATCCAAAAGGCCCGATTAGATGGCAAAGAGCAGCAAGAGATTTCCCATCAGGATCTCCTTGAAGCACAACTGCTTCAGTTCGATCTTTCTTGGCTCCCCCCACATCCATAAAAAAAGTCGTCTGAAAGCAGACGACTTTTTTCTGTTATTCATCTCCTACATGATAGTAGATCGATCCTTGTTCCCCAAAACTAGCGATTCCAACACCAGACCACAAGCGGTTCTTAGAGGCATCGGATGTATCCTTAAAAACAACTTGTCCTTGATCATCGACCTGATCACCAATGGTTACTCCTGCAGGGATATACTCCAACAAGAAGCCACCATCACGACCACCATAGATACCTTCTGAGGCTGTCCCATAATCCGTCAAAGAAGCTCCATAGCCCTCTAACTCTTGTGAAACCAACCCTTTGTCGTTAAAGACCAGCTTGTTTCCTTTATCATCTTGCCAGACACCAGCAATACTGCTGTAATCCCCATTAGCAATAGCCTCAAGATCCATTTTCTTCACTTCTTTTTTCTCTTCTTTTTTTTCTTTCTCCTTCACTTCTGAACTAGAAACTGTCGTCTTTTTCACCTCAGAAGAAGCACTCGTTTGACTAGAAGAAGAATCTGATTTCTTACTCGCGCTCTGTTGCGAACAAGCCACCAACAGGAGCACACTAAGAAAACTCACCAGAATTGCACCAACTTTTTTCATTTAAAATTCCCCATACATTTTTTTAGTTTAAAGCCCTTTCATTGTAACGTATTTTCAAACATTTGACAAGCTCTACTTCCTATTTCTGATCAAAAAAAGACCGGGATAATACATCCCAATCTCTCTTTGGATACTACTCTCAGTGAGCCAGCATTTCCTGTGCCACTTCTAAACCAGATAAGTTGGAAGGATAATAAG
>JAPJPE010000016.1 GCA_030825825.1 Streptococcus sp.
ATCTGTCATTTTTCTTGTAAATCCGTCTATAATTTGCTATAATTGTGACTAATCGAATCAATCCTTTAATACTGTCCAGAGAGGCAGGCAAGGAGCCATGGAAATGAAAGGCCTGGGAAGACCAGCCTATATTTTGTGTATCTCCTTGTTGTGGGGGATTTTTTTGTATAGTTGAAAAGTGGTTTGATGAAAAAGAGAAATCGTCGATGATGGAGCATGAAGTACTCCTTTACGATTTGGTCATCGAAGGTAGACGTTTTTGTTCAGCCATAGCTTGTCGCATCTTAATTTTAGGAGGTTTTTACGATCGTGAATGACGTTAAATATGATGTGAATGATATGCCAAAACCTGGTTTATTGGTTGGTTTATCTTTCCAGCATTTGTTTGCCATGTTTGGGGCGACAGTGCTGGTGCCGATTTTGGTTGGGATTGATCCTGCCATTGCTTTGTTCTCATCTGGTTTGGGGACCTTGGCTCACTTAACCGTGACCAAGTATAAGATTCCTGCTTATATGGGGTCTAGTTTTGCTTATATTGCTGCTATGCAGATGCTGATGAAGTCAGATGGAATCGCAGCAGTTGCGCAAGGTGCTATGGCGGGTGGCTTGGTCTACTTGTTTGTAGCTCTGATTGTTAAGCATGCGGGTAAAGATTGGATTAATAAGGTCCTTCCACCAATCGTGGTTGGTCCCATTATCATGGTAATTGGTTTGAGTCTTGCGGCGAATGCAGTCACTGATGCGACAACCTTAAATAAAAGCTATAGTGGTTATGCTCTATTGATTTCGATGGTGACCCTCTTTGCGGTTATCCTCTTTAACATGTATGGCAAGAAGATTGTCGGTGTCGTCCCAATTTTACTTGGATTAATTGTGGGCTATATTTTCTCATTGGCTCTTGGTTTGATAACAGGACATAGTTTTGTCAATTTCTCAGAGGTAAGTGCGGCGCATTGGATTCAAGTCCCAAACTTTGACATTCCATTTGTGGATTATAGTTTTAAGCTCTATCCAAGTGCGATTTTGACCATGGCTCCGATTGCCTTTGTGACCATGACGGAACATTTTGGCCACCTCATGGTTTTAAATAGTTTGACTGAGCGTGATTACTTCAAGGATCCAGGTCTTGACCATACGCTTACTGGTGATGGCTTGGCACAGATTATTGCTGGATTCTTTGGAGCTCCTCCAGTAACTTCTTATGGGGAAAACATTGGGGTGATGGCCCTTAGTAAGGTCTACTCAGTTTACGTTATTTCAGGTGCAGCAGTGATTGCGGTTGTCATGAGCTTTATTGGGAAGCTATCAGCACTCTTGCACTCTATTCCAACTCCTGTATTGGGAGGTTTGTCTATTGCCCTCTTTGGGGTTATCGCTGCTAGTGGTTTGAAAATTTTAGTTGAACATAAGATTGATTTTGATAATAAAAAGAATCTCTTGATTGCAAGTGTGATCTTGGTATCAGGGATCGGTGGTTTGATGATTGACCTCGGTGGTCTTCAAATCACGGGTGTGGCAACGTCAACCATTCTTGGAATCGTGTTGTACCAAGTCCTTCCTGAACCAAAAACTGACCAGGCTTAGACCATTCTGGTAGTGAAAAAGTTTGAATGGATTCAAACATTATAAAAACGAGGAACAAACTCTGATGGCAGAGTTGGTGTTCCTCGTTTTTTTATTATGGATTGGATTCCCAAAGAGGCTTTCCTTCATTAAGTTGACTGCGTTTCTTAAATGGTAATGATTGTTATCGTGGTGGAAGACCAAGGGCGATGCGCCCGTATCGGCTGATTCGTGTAATTTTCCAAGCGGGTGACCAAGTTACTTCAACCTTGACATCTTCGATCCCCTCGATTTCTTTTAGGCGAGCGACGATTTCGATCGGAAGGCTCTCAGCACAGCTACAAGCCGTATCGGTAAAGGTCATAACCACCTTGCAAGTGCCAGCTTCATCTAGATGGATCTCGTAGATCAGTCCCAGATTATAAACATCTAACTCAACATCGGTATCAAATACAAGCTCCAATTTTTCGATTAATGACTTCTCTAGTGCCAGGGCGCGGTCATTGATTTTGATATCCTCTCTCATCGCAAGATCCTTTCAGTGTAGTATGGCTTCCATTTTCTCATAATTCGGCTGATAAGGCAAGAAGAGAAAGAAGTTTTGAACATGTCGATCGAAGGAAATTCGATCCAGCCTCCATTTCTCTTCGAATTTGTGGTAAAATAGAGGCAAAAGTAAGACAAAGGATGAAGGCTATGAAATTACAAAAACCAAAAGGGACCCAGGATATCCTTCCTGGCGATTCAGCGAAATGGCAATATGTAGAAGGCTTTGCACGCAAGGTCTTTGCGCGATACAATTATGATGAAATCCGCACACCGATCTTCGAACATTATGAAGTCATCAGCCGTTCAGTAGGGGATACGACGGATATCGTTACCAAGGAAATGTATGACTTCTATGACAAGGGAGACCGTCATATCACACTTCGTCCAGAAGGAACAGCTCCTGTTGTCCGCTCGTATGTAGAAAATAAACTCTTTGCGCCTGAGGTACAAAAACCAAGTAAGTTCTATTACATAGGCCCAATGTTCCGCTACGAACGTCCTCAAGCAGGTCGTTTGCGTCAATTCCACCAAATTGGGGTAGAATGCTTTGGATCGAGCAATCCTGCAACGGATGTCGAAACCATTGCCATGGCAGCGCAATTCCTGAAAGAACTAGGGATTGACAATGTAACCTTGCACTTGAACACCTTGGGAAGCCCTGCCAGTCGTCAGGCTTATCGTCAAGCCTTGATTGATTACCTCTTGCCAATGAAGGATCAATTGTCTAAGGACAGCCAACGTCGCTTAGAAGAAAATCCGCTTCGTGTCTTGGATTCAAAAGAAAAAGAAGACAAGGCCGCGGTTGAACAGGCCCCTTCCATCCTAGACTATCTAGATGAAGAAAGCCAAGCGCATTTTGATGCAGTTCGTCGGATGTTAGAAGACTTAGGTGTAGCCTATGTCATCGATACCAATATGGTGCGTGGCTTAGATTACTACAACCACACGATTTTTGAGTTCATTACAGAAATTGAAGGCAATGAATTGACAGTTTGTGCGGGTGGTCGTTATGATGGGTTGGTTGAATACTTCGGTGGCCCTGCGACAGCTGGTTTTGGATTTGGTATCGGTGTGGAACGGATCCTTCTCGTTCTTGAAAAGAAAGGCATTGAATTACCGATCGAAACAGGCTTAGATGCCTATATCGCTGTCCTAGGAGATGAGGTCAATGAAGCAGCGCTTAGCTTGGTTCAGGCCCTTCGAATCCAAGGTTTCAAGGCAGAACGTGATTACCTTGGACGCAAGCTCAAGGCACAATTTAAGTCAGCAGATGTCTTTGCGGCCAAAGCCTTGATTACCTTAGGAAGTAGTGAAGTTGAGAGCGGTCAAGTTACTGTGAAAAATAACCAAACTCGTCAAGAAGTAACGGTAGCTCTTGAAAGCTTGAAGAAAGACTTCCCATCTGTTTTAGCAGAGTTGGGATTGGCTTGATCAAGTCTTGCAGACACCTGAAAAACAGATTCGCATGGGAGTAGGAGCAAAGTCGTTGCGCCTGCTCTCTTTTATCTAGCTTCTGTTTGCCGTCCTTTGCCAAGATTTGGCGAAAAGCCGTTAAATTTTCTGACATTTATGATATAATGAGAAGACTACTAGTAAAGGAATGAAACAGTCATGACATTAGTTTATCAATCAACACGAGATGAAAAAAATACTGTAACAGCTAGTCAAGCCATCCTTCAAGGATTGGCGACAGATGGCGGTTTGTTTACTCCAGTCTCTTATCCTCAAGTAGAGCTGGATTTTGATACCCTCAAAGACGCTTCTTACCAAGAAGTGGCCAAGCTTGTTTTGTCAGCCTTTTTGGACGACTTTACAGCAGAGGAGTTGGACTACTGTATTTCTCATGCTTATGACAGCAAGTTTGATACCCCGGCTATTGCTCCGCTTGTCAAACTCGATGGGCAATACAACTTAGAACTTTTCCACGGTTCCACCATTGCCTTTAAAGACATGGCTTTGTCGATCTTGCCTTACTTTATGACAACAGCAGCTAAAAAGCACGGTCTGGAAAATAAAATCGTTATCTTGACGGCGACTTCTGGAGATACAGGAAAAGCTGCTATGGCAGGTTTTGCTGACGTCCCAGGAACAGAGATCATTGTCTTTTATCCAAAAGATGGTGTCAGCAAGGTGCAAGAGTTGCAAATGACGACTCAAACGGGGGACAATACCCATGTCATCGCCATTGATGGAAACTTTGACGATGCCCAAACCAATGTCAAACACATGTTCAATGATGTGGCGCTCCGTGAAAAATTAGCAGCCAACAAGATGCAATTCTCATCAGCCAACTCTATGAACATTGGTCGTTTGGTGCCTCAGGTTGTCTATTACGTATACGCCTATGCGCAATTGGTGAAGACAGGCCAAATCACAGCAGGAGAAAAAGTCAACTTTACCGTCCCAACAGGAAACTTTGGAAATATCTTGGCAGCTTTCTATGCCAAACAAATCGGTCTTCCAGTTGGAAAATTGATCTGTGCGTCAAATGAAAACAATGTCTTGACAGACTTCTTCAAAACACATGTCTATGATAAGAAACGTGAGTTCAAGGTGACCACCAGTCCATCGATGGATATTTTGGTCTCTTCAAACTTGGAACGCTTGATTTTCCACTTGGTAGGCAATGATGCCACAAAGACCAAAGAATTGATGGAAAGCCTTGTTGCAACAGGTCAGTACCAATTGTCCAACTTTGATGCAGACATCTTAGATTTGTTTGCGGCTGCATACGCAGATGAAGCAGAAACTGCTGCAGAGATCAAGCGGGTCTATGAAGCGTCTGATTACATCGAAGACCCTCATACAGCCGTAGCATCAGCCGTTTACCAAAAATACCGGACCCAAACAGGGGATACTGCTAAAACAGTCATTGCCTCTACAGCAAGTCCTTACAAATTCCCTGTTGTGGCAGTAGAAGCGGTGACAGGCGAGACAGGTCTAGGTGATTTCGAAGCCTTGGCTAAATTACACACACTCTCAGGTGTTCCTGTGCCACCGGCTGTAGACGGCCTTGAAACTGCACCGGTTCGCCATCGTACAAGCGTGGCAGCTAAAGACATGCAAGCAGCCGTAGAAGACTACTTGGGACTGTAATTCTCCCTATTAGAAAGATAAAAAGAGCCGTTTGGCTCTTTTATATACGCATGAATTCATACAAAAAAATCTTAAACATCGCCCTTCCTGCCATGGGTGAAAATTTCTTACAAATGCTGATGGGCATGGTGGACTCTTATTTAGTGGCTCACCTGGGCTTGATTGCTATCTCGGGTGTTTCCGTCGCAGGGAATATCATCACCATTTATCAAGCCATCTTTTTGGCACTGGGTGCGGCAGTTGCCAGTGTCATGTCCAAAAGCTTGGGCGAAAAAAATCAAGACACCATTGCCTACCATGCGACAGAGTCGCTGAAGGTGACCTTGTTGTTGAGTGCTCTCTTAGGAGGGGGTTCGCTGTTATTTGGACGCCAGATGATTTCGCTGTTGGGGACTGAAGCTACAGTAGCCGAAAGTGGGGGGATTTACCTTTCCTTGGTCGGCGGGACCATTGTTCTCTTAGGGTTGATGACGACCCTGGGCTCCTTGGTTCGGGTGGCCAACAATCCACGTATTCCTATGTATGTGAGCCTGTTGACCAATCTATTAAACGCTCTGTTCTCCTCTGTAGCCATTTTCCTTTTTGGTTGGGGCATTGTTGGTGCTGCTTTGGGGACAGTGCTAGCCCGTCTGGTGGGCGTCATCCTCTTGTGGCAAAAGGTCCAGCTACCCTTTGCCCCCCTTCGTTGGGGATTGGATCGTAAGCTCTTGAACTTAGCACTTCCAGCAGCCGGAGAGCGGCTGATGATGCGGGCCGGAGATGTGGTGATCATTGCGATCGTGGTTGCTTTTGGGACCGAGGCAGTCGCAGGAAATGCCATCGGAGAGACCTTGACCCAGTTCAACTACATGCCTGTATTTGGAGTGGCCACAGCGACGGTTATGCTCGTGGCACGGAGCCTGGGTGAAGGTGATCTTGAGCAGATTGCCCGCCTTCGAAAGCAGTCTTACTGCTTGTCCTTCGTGTTAATGTTACCCATTGCCTTGGGAATCTTTTTTGGGGGCACCCTTCTGACCCATCTCTACACACAAGATACAAAAGCAGTCGAAGCTAGCCTATCGGTTGTCCTCTTTTCTTTGTTAGGAACGCCGTTTACAGCAGGAACGGTCATCTATACAGCTGTTTGGCAAGGCTTGGGAAATGGGAAACTTCCATTTTATGCAACGACGATTGGCATGTGGGTCATTCGAATTGGAGCCGGTTATCTGCTTGGAGTAACCCTTGGCTTTGGCCTTCCAGGGGTCTGGACTGGGACGCTGCTCGACAATGGCTTCCGTTGGCTATTTTTGAGTCAACTTTATAGACGAAAAGTAGGAGAGAAAAAATGACAAAACGAGCCTTTATTTGGGATTTGGATGGGACCTTGCTGGATTCCTATGATGCTATTTTAGCAGGTCTTGAGGAGACCTATGCAACTTATCAGCTTCCCTTTGACCGAGCCAGCATTAAAGACTACATCTTGAAGCATTCGGTTCAAGATCTTTTAGTAGCTGTGGCGGAGGAGTATCATCTGGATGTGACCGACTTGAATCATCGCCGAGCAGAAAGTCTAGCGGAGAAAAATGCCCAGGTCCTTCTGATGGATGGGGCGCGTGATGTCCTATCTTGGGGACAAGAAGCTGGAATTGAGCAGTTTGTCTATACCCATAAGGGAGAGAATGCCTTTGTCATCCTGCGGGACTTGGGTTTGGAATCTTTTTTTACAGAGATTTTGACCAGTCAAAGTGGTTTTGCCCGCAAGCCTGACCCAGAAGCTGCTAGGTATCTGATGGAGAAGTACGGGGTGGAGCCAGAAAATACCTACTATATTGGGGATCGGAGCCTGGATATTGACTTTGCAAGAAATAGCCAGATTCAGAGTATCAATTTCTTGGCGTCTGACTATCAAGGTAATCATCAGATGAACACCTTACTAGATATTCCAGTTATTTTAAACGCTGAAAAGAATCTGTAAAGAATTTGTTTTCATTTTGAAATAAAGTCGTAAGCTTTCTTTAAGAAATGTCCGCTATAATAGAACCATAAACAAAGACCTCCTAACTTTGTTTAGAAAAATCCTAAAACTTTTCTTTTTCATAATAATCTCCCTAAGAGTCGCCAAATCAGGCGGCTTTTTTTGTGCGGAAAAACAGTGCAAGCTCTTTTCCTTGCAAGAGGATATGAAATATTTTATAATTGATTAGTCAATTATTGATTTATCAAAAATAATACGGAGAAGGAATATGGCAGAAATAAATGATTTGCTCTACCAACTACGCTTGGCAGATCAATCAACTACGCAACTCTTTGAAAAGCGCCTAGGGATTAGCTTAACACGTTATCAAATTTTGCAGGATTTATTAGAACAAGCACCTTGCAATCAGATCGCGGTTCAGGAGCGCTTGCAGATTGATCCAGCGGCTTTAACCCGGCATTTCAAAATATTAGAAAAGGAAGGATTTGTCCATCGGAGTCGAAATCCAAAAAACCAGCGGGAAATCTTAATTCATTTGACGGATACGGCCTATAATCGTTTGGTCAAACATCCCCCTTGCTATCATGTGGCGGTGAAAGAACAGATGAGTCGGATTTTGACTGCTCAAGAACAAGAGCAATTTTCTTACCTGCTGGACAAATTAGTATCTGGCATTGAACAAATAACAGTCGAATAAAAAGGAGAATCTACGATGTCATTACTGACGATTATTTTAGCAAGTCTTGCTGCACTGGAGCATTTGTATATTTTTTATTTGGAGAGCATCAGAACCACATCTGATACCACAAGTCGGGTTTTCAACATGGATAAAGAAGAACTCGCTCGCCCATCTGTGACCTCTTTATTTAAGAATCAAGGGATATACAATGCCTTGATTGGGGTGTTCCTCTTGTATGGATTGTTTGTCTCTAAAAATAGTGAAGTTGTTACGATTTTTGTGCTTTTTATTATTGGAGCTGCAGCCTACGGTGCGATGACAGCCAATAAAAAGATTATCTTGACCCAAGGTGGTCCTGCAATTTTAGCTTTATTGAGTATCCTATTGTTGGGATAAAAAGGACGGGACGCTAGGGCTCTTTGAGCTGATTTTATTAAATAAGTGTAGAAAAAAGTATAAAAAAAGACTAAAAATTTTATTGACTTTCTAAGAAAAAGGGTTATAATGGTAGCAACAGAAAAGTAATGAGTCAGCTATTTTCAGGGAGCTTGTGGGAATTGCGAACAAGCAATAGCGACTGATGAAAATTGGACTGTTATGATCAATGAATTCTAACCCATGTGAATTCGGTTGGCACCCCTTACCGTGCAACTCCTTGATAGAGGAGATAGAGATGTAGGGAAAGACCAGCTATTTTTCCCTATAAAAGAGGTGGCACCGCGGACACTACGCCCTCACACAGTTTTTGTGTGAGGGCTTTTCTATGTGCCTTAGCGAGCGAAGCGAGCTTAGGCACATTGATCCCAAAGCGCAAACAGAGCGTGGGATATTCTTGATCGCCTTAGCAAGCGAATCAGGGTGCGGCTGAATTCATTAGAATAAAAGAGTTCTAAAAGAGAGGTTTCTGATATGAAAAAAATTTTATCTGCTGATGTGTTGAGTCCAATTTTGGCTTATATGCGTTTGGATGCGCCCCATAAAATGATCTTGGAGTCGATCCCTCGTGAAAAAGAGAATGCGCGTTTTTCAATTGTAGCCTATCGGCCAGTCAGTGAAGTCAAGTTTGAAAATGGTGTCCTCTATTACAATGATCAAATTATCGAAGAGGATCCTTTGGACTTTTTGAATCGCATCACGGTCAAAACGAAAACTTCTGAAGAGCTTCCTTTTAACGGTGGGGCGATTGGATTTGTCGGCTATGACTTGATTGGCCTCTATGAGAACATTGGCTCCATTCCTGAAGATACGATCGGCACCCCAGATCTCCACTTTTTCTTATATGAGAGCTATGTGATTTTTGATCACAAAAAGGAAAAGGTCTATGTGGTGGAAGAGAACCACTATAGTGGACGGAGTGAAGCAGAGCAAGCATCGAGCTTGGAGCAAGTATTAGCACAATTGGCAAGACCTGCAAAAGAAGAGTTTCAGGACAAGGACCTGCATGCGCTTCATTTCCACAATCATTTGGAGCAAAAAGAGTTTGAGGAAATGGTGACCCTAGCGCGGGACTATATTCGAAAAGGAGATATGTTCCAATGCGTGCTTAGTCAACGTTTTTCAGCTGATTTTTTAGGTAAACCATTGGATTATTACCGCAATTTGCGCGTGACCAACCCTTCGAATTATCTCTACTTTTATGATTTTGGGGAGTACCAAATTATCGGTGCTAGTCCAGAAAGTCTGGTGTCGGTCAAGGACCGAGTGGTGACGACCAATCCTATTGCGGGCACGCGTCCCAGAGGGCTCGATGAAGAGAGTGATCGGAAATTGGCAGCTGATTTGGCAGGGGATCCAAAAGAAGTCGCAGAACACCGGATGTTGGTAGATCTAGGGCGAAATGATATTGGGCGTATCGCTCAAAATGGATCAGTTGAAGTGACCAAATATATGGAAGTGGAATTCTTCCGTTATGTCATGCACTTGACGAGTGTGGTCAAGGGGCAATTACTTACTGGACTAGCCTCTATTGAGGCTCTGAAGGCAACTCTTCCAGCGGGGACCGTTTCGGGTGCTCCCAAGATTCGAGCCATGAAGCGAATCTATGAGGCAGAAAAAGAGAAACGAGGCGTCTATGCGGGGGCTATTGGCTATCTCTCTGTGACGGGGGATCTCGATTTTGCTATTGCGATTCGAACCATGATCCTTAAAAATAAGAAGGCTTATGTGCAGGCTGGAGCAGGAATCGTTTATGATTCGATCGCTGAAAATGAATACCAAGAAACCGTCAATAAGGCAAAATCGATGACAAGGATTGGAGAAGAAGGATGATTTTATTAGTCGATAATTACGATTCATTTACTTACAATTTAGCACAGTATATCGGAAAATTTGATGAGGTCCAGGTGCTTCGAAATGATGATCCGGATTTGTACCAAGTTGCCCAAGGAGCAGATGCCTTGGTCTTTTCTCCAGGTCCAGGCTGGCCAAAGGATGCGGGCAAGATGGAGGAGATGATCCGAGATTTCGCGGGGGTTAAACCAATCTTGGGGATTTGCTTGGGGCATCAAGCGATTGCGGAAGTTTTTGGAGGGCGCTTGGGATTGGCGCCACAGGTCATGCATGGCAAACAAAGCCAGATCCAGCTAGAAGCTCCCTCTCCGCTATACGCGGGTGTCGCAAAAGAAGTCCCAGTCATGCGCTACCATTCACTGACGATTGAAGACATGCCAGAGGATTTTGTCATTACCTCTCGGACGACGGATGACCAAGCGATTATGGGAATTCAACACCGTAGCTTACCGATTTATGGCTTTCAATACCATCCAGAAAGTATCGGGACGCCAGATGGGCTCAAGACCATCGAAAATTTTGTCAAACTAGTCAAGGAGCGGAAGATGAAACAAGTACTTGCAAAAGTAGCGGAAGGAATGGATCTAACCAGCGCAGAGTTAGAAGCGGCCATGGAGGAAGTCGTTGCTGGTCGTGCTTCAGAAGCGCAGGTGACGGCCCTTCTTCTAGGTCTCAAAATGAAGGGAGAAACGGTTGAAGAGCGGACGGCTATTGCAAAAGTGATGCAGGCCTATGCAGTCGCTATTCCTACAGAAGTTCAAGGAGCGATGGACAATTGTGGAACGGGGGGCGATCGTTCGTATAGTTTCAATATTTCAACAACAGCTGCCTTCGTCCTTGCTGGTGGTGGCATCAAGATGGCGAAACACGGAAATCGTTCGATTTCTTCTAAATCTGGTTCTGCGGATGTACTAGAAGCTCTAGGGATTAACCTTGATTTGGGTCCAGAAGACTTGGGACGAGTGTTTGAAAAGGCGGGAATTGTCTTCCTATTTGCCAAAAATCTGCATCCTGGCATGCGCTATATTATGCCCGCTCGCTTGGCACTAGGGGTGCCGACAGTGATGAACTTAACTGGTCCTCTTATCAATCCGATTCCTCTAGAAACCCAGCTATTGGGAACCAGTCGTCCTGACATGCTAGAAAGTACGGCAGAGATTCTAAAGAATTTGGGTCGAAAACGCGCAGTGGTGGTAAGTGGCCCACAAGGTTTGGACGAGGCAGGCCTTGATGGGGAAACCCAGCTCGCTGTTCTGGAAGATGGACAGGTTACCTTATCCAGCTTTCAACCAGAAGATATAGGAATGGAGCGCATTGAAATTGATCAAGTACGAGGTGGTGACGCCAAACGCAATGCGGAAATTTTGCTCAGTGTCTTAAAGAATGAAGCAAGTCCCTTCTTAGAGGTGACTGTTTTAAATGCTGGCCTTGGCTTTTATGCCAACGGCAAGGTAGATTCTATCAAGGAGGGGATTGCCTTGGCACGTGAAGTGATCGCCAGTGGGGCTGCCCTTGAGAAATTGAGATTATTACAGGAGTATCAAAAATGAGTCAAGAATTCTTGCCAAAGATTCTAAAGGAAAAGGCGCGTGAAGTGGCTGCGATGAAAGAAGAGGAGCTCCAACCTTTGCGCGAGACCTACCGCTTGTATGATTACCTAAAGAGTCATCCAGAAAAACTTCAGGTCATTGCGGAAGTGAAAAAGGCCAGCCCGAGTCTGGGAGATATTCATGTCGATGTGGATATCGTCGCGCAGGCTAAGACTTACGAAGAAAATGGGGCCGTGATGATTTCTGTCTTGACCGATGAAGTGTTTTTCAAGGGCAGTATCGAGTATCTCCGGGAAATATCTAGTCAGGTGCGTATCCCCACCCTCAACAAAGATTTCATTGTGGATGAAAAGCAAATAATTCGGGCGCGAAACGCAGGGGCGACCGTGATCTTGTTGATAGTTGCAGCCTTACCAGAGGCTCGTCTGAAGGAACTCTATGAGTTTGCGACCCATCTTGGCCTGGAGGTCTTGGTGGAGACCCATAATCTGACAGAACTAGAGATCGCTCACCGGATTGGGGCTCAGATCATCGGGGTCAATAATCGCAACTTGGTGACCTTTGAGACAGATCTTCATACTAGCCTGGAATTGGCGACAAGCTTTGAACAAGAACCGGTTTACATCTCGGAGTCTGCTATTTTCACAGCAGCAGATGCGCGTATGCTGGCTCCTTATTTTAATGGCATTCTCGTTGGGACAGCCCTCATGAAGGCAGACAATGTGGCTGAAAAAGTAAAGGAGTTGCAGATTGACAAAGGTTAAAATTTGCGGATTGTCCACTCCGGAAGCCGTCCAGACAGCTGTTGAAGCCGGTGCGGACTACATTGGTTTTGTCTTTGCACCAAGCAAACGGCAA
Organism: Streptococcus sp.; assembly: GCA_030825825.1. Classification (GTDB taxonomy): domain Bacteria; phylum Bacillota; class Bacilli; order Lactobacillales; family Streptococcaceae; genus Streptococcus. Next base: position 12,539 of record JAPJPE010000016.1, read on the forward strand.
GTCACGTTGGAGAAAGCTCGGCAGTTGGCTACAGGCATTCCAAAGGGAGTTCAAAAAGTCGGTGTTTTTGTATCACCACAAAGAGAAGAAGTGGAGCAAGCTTGCCAAGTTGTGGGCTTGGACCTGATACAAGTGCATGGACCGATGGATGAAACCATCTTGCAAGAGCTTCCCCAACAAACGATCCGCGCTGTTCAAGTGGGGAAAGATACAGCTCTTCCTGAGACCAGTGCCGATTATCTGCTCTTTGATGCTCCTGTATCAGGAAGTGGGCAGACTTTTGACTGGCAAAAGCTCGAAAGTCAAAACTTCACAAAGCCCTTCTTTATTGCAGGAGGCTTGACGGAAGACAATGTAGCAGATGCCATTCGCTTCTTTCATCCTTATGCGGTGGATGTATCCAGTGGGGTCGAGACAAATGGAAAAAAAGATCAAGAAAAAATAAAACGATTTATAGAAAGGGTCAAGCATGGCATATAAACAACCAGATAAAAACGGATTTTACGGGCGGTTCGGGGGACGATTTGTCCCTGAAACCTTGATGATAGCAGTTTTAGAATTAGAAGAAGCCTACAGAGAAAGTCAAGCAGATCCTTCTTTTCAAGCAGAATTGGATCAGCTTCTGAAACAATATGTCGGTCGGGAAACACCGCTCTATTACGCTAAAAATCTTACCAAGTATGTCGGTGGAGCCAAGATTTTTCTTAAAAGAGAAGACCTCAACCACACAGGGGCTCATAAAATTAATAATGCCCTAGGACAGGTTTTGCTGGCACATCGGATGGGCAAAAAGAAGATCATCGCAGAAACAGGGGCTGGACAGCACGGTGTTGCAACGGCAACGGCAGCTGCTTTATTTGATATGGAATGTACCATCTACATGGGGGAAGAAGATGTCAAACGCCAAGCCCTCAATGTCTTTCGGATGGAGTTATTGGGCGCCAAGGTTCAATCAGTAACAGATGGTTCACGTGTTCTCAAGGATGCGGTCAATGCTGCTCTTAGAGCCTGGGTAGCAAATGTGGAGGATACCCACTATATCATGGGTTCTGCTCTAGGACCTCACCCATTCCCAGAGATTGTCCGTGATTTTCAAAGTGTCATCGGTCGAGAAGCCAAACGCCAATTTGCAGAGCAAAATGATGGTGCGCTACCAGATGCCGTCCTAGCCTGTGTAGGAGGCGGATCGAATGCCATTGGGCTCTTTTATCCTTTTGTTGAGGATACATCTGTTGCCATGTATGGGGCAGAAGCAGCTGGCCTTGGGGTAGATACAGACCAGCATGCAGCCACCTTGACCAAGGGGCGTCCGGGAGTCCTTCACGGTGCCTTGATGGATGTGTTACAGGATGCCCATGGACAGATTTTAGAAGCCTTCTCGATTTCAGCAGGTCTCGATTATCCAGGAATTGGGCCGGAGCATTCTTATTTCCATGACATCAAGCGGGCAACCTATGTGCCTGTTACAGACCAAGAAGCACTCGAAGCCTTTCAATTGCTTTCGAAAGTAGAAGGAATCATTCCAGCTCTAGAATCGAGCCATGCTATCGCCTATGCGGTGAAGTTGGCCAAGGAAATGGGGCCTGAAAAATCCATGATCGTTTGCTTATCAGGTCGTGGGGATAAAGATGTGGTACAAGTCAAAGACCGCCTAGAACAAGAGAGAGGAGAGTAAGATGGGAAAGACCTTAACAGAGCATTTACAAAAGCTGAAAGACCAGCAGCAAGGAATCTTTGTTCCTTATATTATGGCAGGAGATCATGAAAAAGGCTTGGCAGGTTTGCAGGAAACCATCCAATTTTTAGAGGAGCTTGGTGTCTCAGCTATTGAGGTTGGCATTCCTTTTTCGGATCCGGTGGCAGATGGCCCTGTGATTGAAGAGGCGGGACTACGAAGCTTAGCCCATGGGACGACGACAGAGGAACTGGTGCAAACGATCCAGCGTCTGGAGACAAGTGTTCCTTTGGTCATCATGACCTATTTCAACCCCTTGTTCCAATATGGGCTTGAAAACTTCTTTAGAGATGTAGAAGGAACGGCGGTCAAGGGAGTGATTATTCCGGATCTTCCTCATGAGCATGCGGATCTGGTAGAGCCTCTCTTAGTGGATAAAGACATCGCTTTGGTGCCGCTAGTGAGCTTAACCACAGGAATCGAGCGCCAGAAGAAATTGATCCAAGATGCAGAAGGTTTTATCTATGCTGTAGCGGTTAATGGAGTGACGGGGAAAGCTGGTAGCTATCGAGATGACTTGGACCACCACTTGGCCCAATTACACGAAATAGCGTCCATTCCTGTTTTAACAGGTTTTGGAGTTTCCAGCATGGAGGATGTTCACCGTTTCAACAAGGTCTCAGATGGGGTTATTGTGGGGTCCAAAATCGTTAAGGCTCTCCACCAAGGGGAGACAGACGCCACTGCTCGTTTTATTTCTCAAGCAGTGAAGGGTTAGAAGCTTCATTCCATTCATCATCAGCTTGATTCTCCTAGATCAAGCTCTTTGTCTACTATTTTAAACATTCCCCTCGTTGGTCTTTACAAACGAGGCTTTCTCGTTACAATAGAGGTAGTAACAAGAAAAGAGGAGAAGAGAATGATAAGCCTTGAAGAGATTGATCAAGTCATCCAGTCAGGTCCTTTTGAACCAACCTGGGACTCTCTTAGCCATCAAGTCTGTCCGGATTGGTATCGGGATGCCAAATTTGGAATGTTTATCCACTGGGGCGTCTACAGTGTACCTGCCTTTGGTTCAGAATGGTATTCGCGAAATATGTATATCCAAGGGAATCCTTGTTGTGACTATCATCGAGAGCATTTTGGAGACCAGGACGGCTTTGGCTACAAGGATCTCATTCCTCTTTTTACAGCCGATCAATTTGATCCGGCATCTTGGCTAGATCTCTTTCAAAAAGCGGGAGCCCAGTATCTTTTTCCAGTTGCGGAGCACCACGATGGTTTTCAGATGTATGCCTCTACTCTCTCGCCTTATAATAGCTTAGAAATGGGGCCGAGACGAGATGTCTTAGGAGAGCTGAGGGAGGAAGCAGAAAAACGTGGCCTGCACTTCTGTACGTCCTCTCACCGGGCAGAACACCAGTTTTTCTTTTCACATGGCAAGGAATTCACTAGTGACATTCCGCAAGAAGTCCCAAGAGACAGCCTTTATTGGCCAGCTGAGCCAGAGCCCAAGGATCATTTTGATCTGACTTCCAAGCCTTATCCAAGCAAAGAATTCTTGGAAGATTGGCTTTTGCGAACCTGTGAACTGGTGCGGGACTACCAGCCAGAGCTCCTTTATTTTGACTGGTGGATCCAGCATGAGAGTTTCCGTCCCTACTTGATGCGCTTTTTAGCTTATTATTACAATATAGCAGCACAAGAGGATCGCAAGGTGGCTGTTTGTTACAAACAGGATGCCCTCCCTTTCGGTTCAGGAATCGTCGAGATGGAGCGGGGAGGATACGGAGAGACGCAAGCCTTTCCGTGGCAAATGGATACCGCGATCGCCCGTAATTCTTGGTGCTATACCCAGGATCTAGCCTACAAGACCAGTAAGGAATTGCTACAAAATTTAGTCGATGTTGTGGCCAAAAATGGCAATCTTCTGCTCAATATTGGACCCAAGGCAGATGGCACTATACCTGAGCAAGACCAAGACATCCTCACAGAGATCGGGGACTGGCTGGCGGTAAATGGAGAAGCCATTTATCAGAGTCGGCCTTGGCGGGTGTCATCGGACGGACCGACCGAGGCCCAGGAAGGTTCCTTCTCAGACGGGCAAGCGCCACTCTATACCAGCCAAGATTTCCGCTATACCATGCGTGAAGGCCTGCTTTATGCTATCCAGCTGGAACCAAGTGGAAGGAAAGAAGAGCTGACCTTGCCGTCTCTCGCCTATGATCTCAAGCAACCGAGAATCCTTCATGCGCGCATTCAAAAGGTGGAACTCCTTGGAGAAAGTCAGCCCCTTTCTTGGAGCCAAGATGAGACAGGGCTCCATCTTCAGTTACCAGCTTGTAGTAGAAAACAACCGCGTGTTTTGCGCCTCAGCTTTTAGTTTTCTTGAAGCTTTCTATAAGGAATCGTTTAGATTTCTCTTGTATACTGTACTCATCCAATAAGAAATGAGGTACAGAAAATGAAAATCTCAGTTAATTATCCAAAACGCTTTAAGAAATTGCCACAACAAGG
>JAPJPE010000017.1 GCA_030825825.1 Streptococcus sp.
GCTCGACAATCCAAAAATAATTGAGAGGCTAGGACTTTTGTCCCAGCCTCTTTTTCTGCAATTTTTTCGAATGGTATAAGTGAGGGGATTCCCTATACGAAATCATCGGAGGTTGCTATGAAGAAACGACACGAGTATGTATCGCCCACCTTGGATTTAATGGCAAAAAAGATTTTTAGTCTGCCGGATGTGACAGCCAAATTCATCCGCGAAGTATTGGATCTGCCAGTAGAGTCCGTTGAGATTTTAGAAGGAGACCAGATCCATGAGCAGGGGTTTTTAGGAGATCTTCCTTTTGAAACTTCCGTTGATGTGAGAGCAAGGCTAGATAGCGGGCTTGAAGTGATCATTGAGATTCAAGTTTTGAAGCAAGAGTATTTCTTGAATCGTTTCCACTATTATTTAGCCAATCAACTGGTAGAAAATGTCCAACGTAAGCGAAAGAAAGGAGCGACCCATTCTATGTACCAGGAGCTGGAGCCGGTCTATGGGATCGCTATCCTGGAGCGAAGTATTTTTCCTCAGTTAGATTCACCCGTCAATGTCTATGAAATGCGCCATACAGTAGACGGGACACCTCTTTATAGCTCTCGAAAGGATGGAGTAGCTCATAATATGTTAAAGGTTGCCTTTTTAGAGTTGGATAAGTATAATGAAAGTAGAGATACGGAGTTGAATGCTCACTGGAGACAATGGCTTGAATTTTTCGGCAATCGCCCATTCAGTCATCAACCAGATCAAGTGATCGAGCAGGCAGAATCACTCCTGATCCCATCAAATTGGACAAGGGAGGAAAAAGAAATGATTGATGAACGGATTCGTATCAGAGAAAATTGGGAAATGAGCATGGATACCTTTCGGAAAGAACAACTGGAAGCTGGTTTTCAGAAAGGGTTGGAAAAAGGTCTTGAACAAGGACTTGAACAAGGTCTCGAACAAGGTCTCGAGCGTGGTATCGAACAGGGATTGGAACAAGGCAGACAAGAAGGCATGGAACTGGGGATTCAAGCTGGTCAGCAGTCTCTAATTCAGAAACTGGCTTTGAAGGAGATGAGTATCGAGATGATTGCTGAAATGACAGATTTATCCTGCGAATCCATCAAAAAAATGTTGGCTACTGATTCGTCTGACGAGGCGTAGTAGCGCGAACAGAATTTTGGGATTGAGAATTGCCTTGCTTATAAAAAAGTAGTTCTAAAATGGATTGTAAAGATCGTCTGGGGGTCGTTTTTATTGGATGTTGATCCTCTACAGATTTATACGGTTGTGATTTATTGAAGGTTGATCCTCTACAGATTTATACGGTTATGATTTATTGAAGGTTGGACACTTTTGTCCAACCTTTTTTCTCATTCTTCTTGGCCCATCCTTAGTGAAATGGAATAAAAGTTTAAAATATCCGAGTTGTAATCCTTGACATTACATTATGATCGTGTATAATAGCTATTGTAACAAAAAATCTTACAACAGAAAGAGGAAACAACTATGAAAAACATTTTATTTATAGTCGGATCCCTTCGTCAAGGATCTTTCAACCACCAAATGGCCCAGAAAGCAGAAAGCCTTCTTGAAGGAAAAGCGACGGTGACTTACTTGGACTACAAGGACATCCCAATGATGAACCAAGATTTGGAAACGCCAACCTTGCCAGCTGTGCAAGCAGCGCGTGATGCGGTCCTTGCTGCGGACGCCATCTGGATCTTCTCACCAGTCTACAACTTTGCCATTCCAGGTGTGGTGAAAAACTTGATCGACTGGCTCAGCCGTGCGCTTGACCTGTCAGAAACGCGTGGTCCATCTGCCCTTCAAGACAAGATCGTAACGGTTTCTTCAGTAGCCAATGCCGGACACGAACCAATGTTTGCGGCCTACCAAGCGCTCTTGCCATTCGTTCGAACTCAAGTAGTGGGTGACTTCACAGGAACAACCGTGAACCCAGAAGCCTGGGGAACAGGTGAATTGATCTTGACAGATGAAGCAGTGGAAGGATTGAAAAAACAAGCACAAGCTCTATTAGAAGCGTAAGAAAAGCATAAAAAAAGTTGAGACAGAAGTCTCAGCTTTTTTTAAATACTAAACAATTGTCCGAAGAAGTAAGTCACACCCATGGTGAGAAGGCCAATGATCAGGTTGCGAAGCATGGCTGGCTTGGTTGGTGCTTTTCCTAGTTTCGCACTGGTATAGCCAGTGAAGATCAAGGATAGTCCAACAACGAAGACCGTCACCGGAATGCGATAGGCAGCTGGAAAGAGGATGATAGAGAGCATTGGAGGAAGGGAACCAACCGAAAAAGCAAGGAAGCTAGATGCAGCAGCATGCCAAGGATTGGTAAACTCCTCGTATTCGATACCATATTTCTCTTCGACCAGGGCTTTGAGGGGATGTTTCAGAAAGGCCCGCTCTGTCAAAATCTTTGCGGAAGTTTCGCATTCTCCATTTTGAAGATAAGCATTGTAGAGAGAGTCTCTTGCTAACTTTGGATCACGATCCAACAAGGCTTGTTCGCGGTTCACAGCAGCTTCTTCCGTGTCTTTTTGTGTGGAAACAGAGACATACTCACCGCCCGCCATCGAAAAGGCACCTGCCAGAATCGCCGATAAGCCAGATAGGAAAATGATCCAGATGTTTGGTGTAGCACTGGCTACCCCAATCACCACCCCAGCAATAGAAATAATCCCATCATTGGCCCCGAGAACAGCGGCTCTCAAGATATTCAATCGATCGCTAAATGATTCATCTACTCCATGTTTCATTTCAGTCATACAATGTCTCCTTTATCTTATTTAGAATGATTATAAATAAAATACAAAAAGAAAGCAAGGATTTTAACTCAAATGATAAAAGTTCGACAATTTAATGAAATTTAAGTTATAATCTTTGGCATTGCAAGCAAAAAAGAAAGAATAGGGCATACGCCTATTCTAGCAAGGTTTATTTAGCGGAAGTGACTTTACCTTTGAGGATACTGATGGCATTGTCACACGGGTCAGAAAAGGATAACAAAAAAACAGCAAATTGCTGTTTTCTGATGAGAAAAATTAATTCGTATCTTGTTCTTTCCCAACAACCCAAAATAAGAGAAGGAGTTGGAAGATGCCCAAGGCAAATAAGACCATAAAACCGTTGCGACTTCCTTTAGCAGTGGCTTGGGTGAAGTCCATCTTTTGATTAGCTTGGCTCATGGCAACGATCAGTGAAGCCAGGGTTGTTCCGACAGCGCCTGCAAATTGTTGCAGAGTGTTAAAGATCGCGTTCGCATCGGGTTGCTCTTCCAGAGAAAGTTGTTTTTGTCCGTTGGTCATGATATTGCCAAAGGCCAGTCCCATACCGGTCATGAAGATCATGTAAAAGATGAGAATCAAGCCATTTGTCAGCTTCAGGGCAAAAAGGGTGAAGTGGAAATGGGCTAGAAGGATTAAAGCAGCTCCAAGGAGAATCGGTTTGCGAGCGCCCAACTTATCTAGAATGAGACCAGAGAAGGGAGCAAAACCTGCTCCAATGATGGCTCCTGGAAGCAACATCAAGGCTGCAAGCGTGGTGCTCGAGTGGTTGACCAATTGGACATAATTGGGCAAGAGGAAACTCATGGCCAGAGAACCTAATTGGAAGGTGAAAAAGGCAAGAACATGGCCAGTGAGGAGATGGTTCTTTAAGATGGCAAGGTTGATAATGGGAGTCTCTAACTGATTGGACCGCCAGACTAAGAGAACCAGTCCCAAAAAACCAATCACCAGCCAACCAAGGACAGAAAAACTAAAGAAAGCATGATCAGAAAGACCGTGAATCCCTAAAATCAAGCCTAAAAATGAAGCAATAATGGCGAGAAGGCTCATGATATCAAGCGTTTCTCGCTTGACTGTACTGATTTGTTCAATGGAGCGAAGTCCTGCAACTAGCGAAGCTAGAAGGATCGGGAATTGAACCAAAAAGATGGACCGCCAACCGAAGTTAGCTGTCAAGAGACCACCGACAGTAGGCCCAATGGCGGGAGCGATAGCTGTAATCAGGGTACCCACTCCCATCATGAGACCGATCTTGCGTTTTGGGACCTGCTCTAAAATGATATTAAACATCAGAGGAAGGGCAAAACCAACCCCCATTCCTTGGACCAATCGCCCCAGAACCACAAAGCCAAAACTTGGAGCCAGGAAGTCAATGAGAACACCTAAAACAGATAGGAGATTTCCAACTAAAAAGATGGACTTCATTTTAAAAGAGCGCTTGAGGTAGGCAGATAAGGGGACTACACAGGCAACCACTAGAAGATAGATGGTGGTGACCCACTGGACGGTTGCGGTATTGATCTCAAATTCCTTCATCAATATTGGGAAGGTGATATTCATGGCAGTTTCTCCAGCCACCCCGCAAAAGGAAAGGATCCCTGTTGCAAAAATAGCATACAGGACCTTGGCTGAAATTTTTTCTTGTGACATCGGTGTTTGATTCCTCCTAAATCTTCCTAAAGATATGGACTATGGTATAAAAATCATGGTTACGATCTGATTTTCCGTCAGCTCCAATCGCTAGGAGCATAGCAAGACCAACGGTAACCTGATCCATCGTTTTGTTAGCTAACAAATAGTATAGAGGAAATGAAGACCCCTGTCAAAGAGTTTTTGAAAAGTTTTGAAAATATTAACAGCATTCTCAACTGATGACATCTCTCCAAACGAAAGGAAAGGCTCGCCAGTATGATATAATAAGAAGAAAGCAGTAAACGTGAATAAGTCAATCAACTCGAACAGGAGGCCCCATGACCAAGTATTTAGTCCAGAAGTTTTTCTGGTTACGAGAAAAAAGTTTGATTCAAATTTCCCAGAAAACCCTGGTTTCCTTATTTCCTTTTTTCCTATTTTCTGGAATCATTCGGGTGATCGCTCTATCGGTCTTCTCCGATCGAGGCTATATCCATCAGCTCTTTTCGATGGATAGCTGGTTGCCATGGGATCAGGCCATTAGTCAAGTCCTCATTAATTTTTCCAACTTTCTAGGAGGTCTAGCTGGACCGTTAGCGACCTACTTCGCTGGAAAATACACAGCTGGGCACTACGGTAGAAGTACAGGGACAGCAGGTGTCACTGCTCTTTTGGTCAGCTTGATTGTAGGGTCCCAGGAATTGTTGGTGGGACCACTCAATGATGGGCAACTGACGCGTATCAACTTACCTGCGACGACCAATATCGTCTTAGCGATTTTTTTAGGCTATCTAATCGGGCAGATCTTTCGTCTATCCAAGGCCAGTGACGACCAGATTGTAGACAAGGATTTCATCTATCAACCCAAGACGGTGCGTCCCATTTTCTTATCCTTAGTTCTAGGGGTCAGCCTCAATCTTCTTTTGGTTCTTGGAAATCAATTTAATATTTTTCAGACTATCCGACAGTTCTTGGCTTCTCTAATGGTAAGCAGTCATCATCTGCTGTCCACCTTTGTCATGGGACTATTTAGTGGGCTATCTGCTTGGTTTGGTAATAGTCAATCCTTTGCCTTGAACTCAATTGCGGATGATAACTTTGCTTTGGAAAATCTCACCTACGCTGTGACGCATCATACAACGACAGGCATTCCTCATCTCTATACCTTGACCCATTTGTACCGCAGTTTTGGTCTGGTGGCTGGTGTCGGCGCTGTCCTAGCGCTTTTGGTTGCAATCTTATTGGTTTCACGAAGTCAAAAGGACAAGAAAGTCAGCCTCCTCAGTCTGTTTCCAAGTCTCTTTAACAATGGGGCTTCTTTCATGGTAGGAATACCGGTCCTTCTCAACCTCCTATATGTGATTCCCTTCTTATTGATCCCTTTGGTGAATATGGGAATAGCAGCTGTAGCTTTGTGCTTCAAGCTGATGCCAGCAGCCGTCTATCCGGTGCCAGATGGGACTCCTAGCCTTCTTTATGCTTTTATTGGAACGGGAGGGAGTCTGAGAGCCTTAGCTGTCAGTATCCTTTGTTTTGCCGTCGATGTGCTCCTTTATCTACCATTTGTCCGTATGGGAAATCGTATTCGAAAAGATCTAAAAGTGAAAGGAGAAAGCGATGAAAGTCTCTAAAAAAACAGCCATCGTCCTCACTTTGGTCTGTCTTTTCTTGATCGGTTTAGCCATTCCTTCTTATAGCTGGACTCGAACCAATGTTTCAAAAATCGAGAAATTTTATAATTCCAAACTGTCGCCCATCATTATGATTCCAGGAAGCTCAGCAACAGAGAACCGCTTTGATGGCTTGGTGACCAAGCTCAACCAAGGCCGCCAAGGAACTAAACACAGCCTGCTCAAGGTCAAAGTTTGGAATGATGGGCATATCACCTATAGTGGAAGTATTGATGCCAAGGACAATGAGCCAGTAATTGTGGTTGGTTTTGAAAACAACAAAGATGGCTATAGCAACATTAAAAAGCAAGCTAAACTATTTAATCAAGCCTTCGAAGCCCTTCAAGAAAAATATAATTTTAATAATTTTAAGGGCTTGGGTCATTCCAACGGTGGCTTGATTTATACAGCCTTTATTGAAAATTACCTGGGGGATTACGATGTGGATCTCAAGACCCTCATGACCATCGGAACTCCCTACAATTTCACGGAGACCAATATCAAAAATAAATCTGAGATGTTGGCTGACTTTATCAAGGGAAAAGAAGCTATCCCCACAACCCTTCATATGTATTCAGTAGCAGGGACCATCACCTATGATTCAGATGAGTTGGTCCCAGATGCCAGTGTTTCTGCTGGGAAATATATCTACCAAAACCAAGCTGCTAGTTATACGGAGATCACAGTGACGGGGGAAGATGCCCAGCACTCGGACCTTCCAACCAATGATGAGGTGGTTGCCTTGGTGAAAGAGCATATTGAAAGTCAAACGGATCGTAGAACCAAACCAAATAAAGTAAACTAAGTGTGAAGAAGGGATTCCTTCCTCACTCTTTTTTTAGTATAATAAAGTTCAGTATGAAAACACGGGAGACTAAAGGAGATCAGATGAAAAGAAAACATTGGATGCAGTTGGGATTAGCGGCTTCGAGTATGGTCTTGTTAACAGGATGTTACCAAAGATACCAGCGCCAGTCTAGTCCTAAAAAAGAGGTTGCAACGAGCCAGCCAGCAGCTAAAAAACAAGCGAAAAAAGCAGATAACAAACAATTATACCAGTCTGTTTTTTCAGACTACCAAAAAATTTTTGCCACTTCAAAAGATTTGGATGCCATTTCCAAATTGAATGATGCATTAGCCAAAGAAGATCGGATGATCAATAGCTGGGTGATCGAGACTGTCATCAATCAGCCAGCAGCTGTTCGCTATGCCTTTAAGGACTTAAATAGCGATGGGGTGGATGAGATGATCATCGCCAACCAGCAAACCGATGGGAGCTACTTTGCGACAGGAGTCTACTACCTCAAGGACCAAAAGCCGACCTTGCTTGCAGAAGGTTTCGTCGCTGGACACGGAGGAGCGCGCAATGCGACAACCCTCTATAAGGGAGGAGAAATCCTGGAAGTCAGCTGGTTGTCAGGAACTGGCCGTGGTGTAGCCGTACTTTCACGATTAGAAAAGACACCTCAAGCCGCGACCAAAGTCCAGGAAGAAGAAGTACAAGTACCTGGGTCAGATCTGAATGCCCTCTTTGGAAAATCTGATAAAGATAAACTGGATCTCAAGAGTTTTGACTGGCAAACCTTTGAAAGCACACCATCAGGAGGCGATACCCAAAGCCAGGGGAAAACGCCATGGAATGCTGAAAAATCAGCAAAATTAGCAGAATTTATGAAGACCTGGGGTCAAAAGATGGGGCAACCCAACTACCAAAAAGGCATTGCTGGCGGTGATGTAGGACCAGACAACCTCTATACTCTAGGGGACAATAGCAAGATGGATGCTATTTATACAGATACTGGTCAAGGAAATGCAAAATACCGAATCGTAGAACGCTATAGCAATTGGGACAAGTATCCAGATGTGCATAGTTATTTCTTTGCCATTACAGATACAGGAGAGGGGATCGTCTTTCATTCCCCAACGACCAATGGTGGAAAGATGTACCTAAAACCAACAGACAACAAGGAACTTCAAGAAGAATTTACGCAACTGCTTCATCAATAAAAAGAAGAATAAACCAGAAAACGACTGTTTTTCTGGTTTTGTTTATCCCAAACAATGAATAAAAATACAAAATAAACGATATTTTTCAGGATAGAAAATATGTTAAAAACTAGTGATAATTAGCGGTATACAAGTGTTTAAAAACAGAAAATGTTTGACAATTAAAGGAAAATCATTTAAAATATATTCATTCTTTATTTATAGGAGAAAAAATATGAAAAAACTTCTTACAGCCGGTGTGGCTCTCTTGTCAGTTGCAACGTTAGCAGCTTGTTCTGGTAAAACTGCTTCAGAATCATCAAGCAAAGATGCAAAAGCTTCTTCTAGCAAAGTAGAAAAATCATCTACTTCAGAAAGCAAATCAAGCAGTTCATCAAAATCATCTAAATCAGCAACCTCTTCTGTTAAAATTCCAGAAATTGTCTTGTTGACTGATGATGAAATCGATAATGCCAAAACAATTGGTGATATGAAAACTCTTTATAGTAAATTAGTGGATAACTATAAAAAATATGCTCAAGATATTGGCGATCAAATTCCCGAATCACTGAGATCTAAATATACTCAACAAGTGGAACCAGCTCTCAAGACATTGGACGAATCAAAAACTCAATTTGATACAGCACTTTCAACTGGTGGTTCAGATGATACGGTTGTTCCTGAACAAGGGCGTACTGTTTTTGTACAACAATTGAAATCTGGACGTGACACTATGAAACAAGCTCTTGAAAGTGCATATAAATCAATTGCGCCATTGCTCTCTTCATCAGCTGAATAATCAATGAAAAAAATAGGGTAGGACCTCAAGTCCTAGCCTATTTTTGCTTTCTTACAAAAATGTAAGAAATAAAGGGTAAAATGTAAGGTTATGTTATGGTGAAAGCGTTTCAGTTTTAGTACAATAGATTTGTAAAAAACGATTGAAGCTTTTATCGAGCTAGAAAGGAATGGACCATGACCCTACTAGACGTTCAACATATCAAAAAAATTTACAAAACCCGCTTTCAAGGAACGCAGGTTGAAGCCTTAAAGGATATTCACTTCACCGTGGAAAAGGGTGAGTACGTGGCTATCATGGGGGAATCAGGATCCGGGAAATCCACCCTCCTCAATATCCTAGCCATGCTGGATCAGCCGACGGAAGGGCGGGTCTACCTCAATGGCACCGATACCTCAACCATCAAAAACAAGGACGCCTCCAGCTTCCGCCGGGAAAAACTAGGCTTTGTCTTTCAAGATTTCAACCTGCTCGACACCTTATCTGTCAAGGACAATATCCTCCTGCCCTTGGTCCTTTCCCGCAGACCAATCAAGGAAATGATGAGTAAGGTCGATAGCGTGAGTCGGGAGTTGGGCATTCACCAGCTCTTAGAAAAATACCCTTACGAAATCTCTGGTGGACAAAAACAACGGGTAGCCGTAGCACGGGCCATCATCACCTCACCTGAAATCCTTCTTGCGGATGAGCCAACAGGGGCGCTGGATTCCAAGTCTTCGGCAGCTTTGCTAGATGTCTTTGAAGATATCAATACCATGGGGCAAACCATTCTCATGGTGACCCACTCAACCGCAGCAGCAGCTCGGGCCAAGCGCGTGCTCTTTATCAAGGACGGGATTCTTTACAACCAGATCTTTCGTGGGGAAAAGACAGAGCGTCAGATGTTCCAAGAAATCTCAGATACTCTGACGGTCATGGCGGGAAAGGAGGATCCTGATGTTTAAATTAACAAGTAAATTAGCACTTTCCAACCTCAAACAAAATCGCAAGTTGTATTATCCTTTCGCTATAGCTGTCATTTTAACGACCATGATCCTTTATAGTTTTATCGCCTTGTCATTGACCCCTCATTTAGAGGATTCTTACGGAGGGGGATCGGCGAGAACTGTTCTTGGTTTTGGCAGTTTCGTCGTCCAGCTGGTCGTCATCATTTTGGTGGCTTATGCCAATGGCTACGTCATGAAAAATCGTTCCAAAGAACTGGGACTCTACAGTGTTCTGGGAATGGAGAAGAAGCATCTCCTCATCATGACCTTATGGGAATTGCTCTTCTTCTATGTTCTCACAGTTGGAGTAGGACTGGGTTTGGGACTCTTGTTTGATCGCTTGATTTTCGCCTTGCTTCTAAAATGTATGGGTTTACCAGTCGTCATTCAATCAACCTTCCAGATAGAGGCTGTTCTTAACACTTTACTTGGGTTAGCCTTAGCTTTTGGCCTCATTCTCTTGTTGAATTCTTTCCGCCTCTTGCGCTACAGTTCCCTCCACCTTATGCAGCAAAAGAAAGCAGGAGAGAAGAAGGGACGCTTCTTGCTGGTTCAAACTCTGTTAGGACTTGGGCTCTTAGGAATTGCGTTTTATATAGCGCTAACCGTTGAGCGGCCAGTTGCGGCTGTCCAAGGATTCTTTATTGCCGTCATCTTGGTCATTCTAGCGACTTATCTCTTATTCAACGCAGGATCCATTACCTTCTTAAGATTTCTCAAAGGTCGGAAATCCTACTATTACAAGCCAGAGAATTTTATATCTGTCTCTAACTTAATAGCTCGGATGCGAAAAAATGCAGCGGGCCTCGCGACCATTAGTATTCTTTCCACCATGGTCTTGGTCACCTTAACCGGGTCGCTCAATATCTTTATTGGAGGGCAGAATTACCTAGATACTGTTTACCCTTCGGATTACATGATTAGTGTGGGGCATATGCCTTCAGATGCTGAGACAGAAACGGTTATTGAAGATGTTCAAGCTCAAATTAAGAAAACAGCCGATGCGACACATCTATCAGATTATCAGGTGGCACAGACTACATACTGGTCGGCTGAAATTCGAAAGATTGATGGAAGGAGCTTAGAGGTGAATGACCAGTCCACTCCATCAACTGGTCAGGAGTTGAAGTCAGAAGGAACAGTCTACTTTTTTGATCAGGCGACTTATGAGCAACTGACCGGTCAAAAAGTTGAGCTTGGGGAAAATGAAATCCTAGCCTATGGGTATCAATATCCTGGAAAATTAGACGCACAATTAGAAATCAATGGGAAGACCTTCACGATTAAAGAAAAACTAAACTCCAATTTTATCCAAGGGAAACTCCCTCAATCCGACCTGTTTCAACACCAAATGGGCTTGTACCTGGTCCTCCCTGACTTGAACCAACTGGGACTAAAAGTTGATAAAAATTTGGAATTCTCTATTACTGCTAAAAATAAAGATAACCAAGATTTTATTTCTGGCTTGATCAAAGAGCTGTATTCGACAGACAAAATCAGTCAATATGGTGCGACTTATTTTGGTGGATTTGATCGATACAGTATAGAGAAAGATTGGCGTGAAACAGCAGGGACTCTTCTATTTATCGGGATTTTTCTATCGGCGATCTTTCTATTAGCTACAGTTCTCGTGATTTACTACAAGCAGATTTCAGAGGGTCATGAGGATCGAGATAATTTTGTGATCTTGCAACAAGTAGGATTGGACCAAAAGCAAACCGGCACCACCATTCGCAAACAGATACTCACTGTCTTTTTTCTTCCATTATTCTTCTCCTTCCTGTACCTAGGAGTAGCCTACAAGATGATCGCAAAAATCGTTGCTATCTTAGGAGCAACCAATGCGGGCTTGGTGCTTCAAACAACTCTTTCTATCTGCGCTGTCTTCTTCATCTCCTATGTCCTTGTCTTTCTTCTGACTTCTAGAAGTTATCGGAAGATTGTCGTGAGGTAGCGTTCGAGTCTATAAAAGATTAGAAATAAGATGAAACATACAACATTTTGTTAGCACAAAAAACACCGAGGATCAAATCCCCGGTGTTTTCTATCACGATTATTTCACGTGTTTTGCAAGTTCTTCTTGCGCTTTTTTGTTTGATTCTTCTTTTTCTTTCAACCAATTCTTATAAGCTTTTTCGTAATCAGCAGTTGTAACTGTCTTATCTTGAACTTTTTGGTATTTGAAGAAGCTTGATTCACCTTTAATACCAATTGCAGAATTTGCTGCTGAGAATGGCGTTACCTTCGTGATAGATGGAACTCCACCCTTAGAGTAGATTGGAAGTACCATTGCGTTTTCAGTCAACCAAGCTTGGGCAGCAGCGTATTTTTCATAACGCGCATTGGTATCCAATTTTTCAGCATTAGCAGCATCCAACAATTCTTTGTATTGGTTCAAACCAATTTTTTCGATGAGAGCTTGGTCTTTCTTAGGATCAAGTCCCATACCAGTCAAGGTTGAACCATCTGTTGGGTTCAAGATATCCAAGTAAGTAGATGGATCTTGGAAGTCAGGTCCCCAACCTGTGATATCCATATCAAAGTCTTTTTGATCTGGTGATTGGGCGAAGTAAGTAGCGTTGTCTGCATCGTCTGTAGACAATTTTTGTACATCGATCACGACATTGTCTTTACCAAGAGCTGTTTCAATAGAACTCTTCATAGAGTCTGCTTGTTGGACAAGAGCATTAGAAGATTGGTCTACGACATAGTCGATATGGATTGGGAATTGAACACCTTGTGATTGCAATTCAGATTTCGCTTTTTCAAGTTCCGCTTTGGCTTTATCCGCATTATGCAAGCTATCTTGCGCGTCAGCAAAGCTAACACCTTTCCACTCATCTCCTGTTGCGGCAAGTTTTTCTTCAACGAGCGTACCGAAGTCTTTTCCGTTGGCTTGCACAAATGTTGGTGGAACTAGAAGGGTACGTAGAGTTTTTGATGCTCCGTCTTTCCCGTTAACTTGAGCGCTGTAGGAAGTTCTGTCTAAAGCAAAGTTCAAGGCTTGACGGAAATTCTTGTTTTGAAGAGCTGTCTTAGTACTGTTCTTTTGCTCATCAGACGTCTTCTTCGTATGACCGTAGTTTTGACGGTTAACGTTGAAGTAAGCGTAGTAAACAGTAGAATCTTGAGGTGTATAAACGATGTTATCCTTGAATTTCTTCTCAATTGTGCTGTAAGTTGAGCTTGTTGGGAAGAGACGAGCAGTAGATAGGTTCCCATCTGAGAAGTTACGAGCAAGATAGTCTTGGTCAGATCCATCGAAGTAAGTCAATTTAACCGTATCGATGTGAACATTTTTCTTGTCGTAGTAATCAGGGTTTTTATCCAACTCGATTTGTGATTTTGAAGTGAAGGATTTCAAAATGTATGGACCATTGTAGAGGATACCATTTGGTTTCACGCTACCAAAGTCTTTCCCAGCTGATTCCAAGAATTTTTCATTAACTGGCATCATGGTAGCAGTCGTCAATTTAGAATTCCAGAAAGATTCTGGTTGGTTCAAAGTGTATTGAAGAGTGTGATCATCAACAGCTTTTACCCCAACAGTTGAGAAGTCTTTGGTTTTCCCGTTTACATAGTCATCCAAGCCTTTGACCGAGTTTTGAACCAAGTAAAGAGCATCCGATTTTTTATCTGCTACGTATTTTAGAGATGTCACGAAATCTTGTGCAGTGACGTCAGCGTATTCATTTCCTTCTGAATCATACCACTTCGCATCTTTTCGAAGCTTGTAAGTATAAGTCAGACCGTCTTTTGAAACGGACCAGTCCTCAGCAAGAGCAGGCACTAAGTTACCGTATTGATCGTTTTCAAACAAACCATCGACCAAGTTGGTTGTAATGTCGCTTGTAGTTGAACGATTTGAAGTCAAATAGTTCAAGGAATCAGGGTCTGTACCATACACGTAGTTGTAAGTAGTCCCTTTTGACGCATTAGAAGATGAGCCACATGCAGCAAGGAAAAGCGTTGAAGCCGCGGCGACACCTGCTAAAAGAGCAAGCTTCGATTTTTTCATATTCGTGTCTCCTTTTGAATAATTTTAATTATTATACTCCAATCAATCTACAAAATAAAGTGTTTTTTGAACTTTTTTTGTATATTTACACACCACTATACAGTAAAACCCTTGATTTTAAGGGATTTTTAAGGAATAAAAATTTTTTTAAAAAATTACTATTATGCTTTACATACTAGTAAAGAAAGAGTATACTGATAGTGAGCAAACTAGTATGTAAAACAAACTAGTGAAAAATGTGAAGAAAGAGGTGAGAAGGATGAAAGAGTCCCAATTACTAAAGGGAGTCTTGGAGGGCTGTGTGCTGGAGATTATTTCCAAAAAGGCTATCTATGGCTATGAATTGATCCAAAGTCTCAAAGAGATGGGATTTGATAAGATTGTCGCTGGGACCATTTATCCCCTGCTTCAAAAATTAGAAAAACAAGGGGTCATTCATGGGGAAATGAGGCCGTCTCCAGATGGTCCTGATCGCAAGTATTTTTCACTCAGTGATGCTGGAAGAGAGCGCTTAGAGGAATTTTGGGACCAGTGGCAGGAGCTAGTCACAAAAGTAGAACGTATCAAGAAGGAGGGAGAAGAATGGTAGAAAGTTATACCGAAAAAATGTCAGATGAATTGATTCATCTAAACAAAGAGGATCAAGCCTATGTGAAAAAAATGGTGGCCTATATTGGGGCCAAATCCTATTTTTATGATGATGAAGCACTCGGTGAACAACTCTACAATATGGTTTGCGACCTGAAAGTTGCTGAAAAAGAAGGCATTCGGGCGGTGGATTATTTTGGAAAGGATCCACGGGCGATGGTGGATCAAGTTCTTTCAGACTTGCCTAAACGCTCTTTAGGATCTTATGTGGGACTCGTCTTCCTACTTGGAGTGATCTTGGTTGGCATGCGTTATTTAATGGATTTTACCTGGATGACGCCACTAAAAATCGAACCCTTGACCTATGTTGTCATTCTCCTCAATTTCTTGGTGTTCAGCCAGTTCATCACGTGGCTTTGGTCTAAACAGAGCTATGGTGAAATGAAGTGGTCTTGGGCTATGTTTATCAGTGTGATCAGCCTGATGGTATTTCTGAACATCGTACGACAATTTTCGATCTATTTTGGCCACATTGGGAGTCTCTTCTTATCAGATGGTTGGGCAATTGTTCTCGCTGTCCTAGTCTTACTTGGGTTTACGGTCATGGCTTTTAGAAGCAGGAATCGTCTGATGTCGAGTCTACTAGTCATGGGCCTGACTTTCCTAGTTACAGGATGCTGGATTCGTCTTGTGAATCAGGAAACTGCTCATTTAATAGGCTGGTTACTTCCTCTCATGGGACTAGTCCTGACCCTTATTGTATTTTGTCTCCAAAGAAAGAAGGAAGAAGCATGAAATCAGCAATGTATTTTGAAGAAACGCAGGCCTTGATGCAAACCTTTAGCCAGGAGGACCAAGCCTATTTCCAAGATCTCTGGGATTATTTCAATTTTGCAGGTTTCTTATATGAGGAGAAAGCCTTAAGAGAGCAGGTCTATAATCTAGCGCTAGATTTTTCGCAAGCAGGAGCGGATGGCTTAACGGCCAAGGACTATTTTGGTCTCGATCCAAAGGGAATGGCAGACCAAATCATCGAAAATATGCCCAAAGAATCGACGCGGTCTGTTTTGAAATATGGGGCTATCTTTTCAGGTATTGTGATATTTTATCGCCTCTTAAGTGATTTTGCTTCTCAAGCGGTCCTTGTGCTCAAGCCACTAGTCTATTTGACAGACATCATTTTGGGACTCCTAGCTGTTGGGATCATCTTCTATCTCCTTCGTCGTCTCATTTTTGCGGAGGAAAAAACGAAAAAAGCAATTTATGTAGCATTTGTTCTAGTTCTAGGATTCTATTTTGTCGGTGAAATAGTGGGAGTCCGCTTCTTGCCAGCTCTTGCTTGGTTTGTAGTCCCTAGTCCTTGGGATACTCTTCTCATGACAGGGGCTAGCGGGGCTCTCATTCTTTGGCAATGGAAAGAAGAGTTTGGACGAGCTTTCATCTTTCCTATCGTCGCCTTTTTAGTGGTTGGATTCTTACATCGCTGGACCTTGGCACAAGGAGTTCAGAATCTTGGTATGACGGTTCTTCTGCCCACAGTGATCATCGTCTTTGGGTTGGTTATTTATTATTGGTTTACGATTCGTGCTTTGAAAAAGAATAGGACGGAAAGTGATAAATAGTAAGAAAAGGGGGGGCTGGGACAAAAGTCCTAGCCTCTCAATTATTTTTGGATTGTCGAGCAAGACGCAGTGGTTGAGTGCTCAAAGCACTGCTTTGAGGTGGTAGATAGGACTTGCTAAGCAAGTTTCCTAAGTAGTTGTTCGCTTTTCAAGTTCCAAAGATGCCCTACTCAACTGTGCGGAGGTGGGACGACGAAATCGAATTCTAACAAATTACCGATTTCTGTCTCACTCTCTTTCTTATCCAAGTATGATAGAATAAACTCATTAGATGGGAGAATATACATGAATCTATTTC
>JAPJPE010000018.1:0-4458 GCA_030825825.1 Streptococcus sp.
TATAACTAGTATAGCTAACATGAATGGAATGCTCCAAACGATTGGAATGAATATGATGGGGGATGTCGGCTAATTTTTGAACCTTAGGGTGCTGGATTAACTGTCCCACATAGGTCATGTATTCTTTGTCACGATGATATTGCATCAGATCACCACCTTTCCTTGATAGGCTCTCCCAATAAGATTTCCACCAATTTCTTTTTTCAACTTAAGTATACTGCTTTTTCTCAAAAATTCCTTAAATGAAACATCAAAATTCCAGCAGCTACTGCAACATTCAAACTCTCAGCCCGACCCGGCATGGTAATATGAACGAGCTGGTCGGCTCGTGTAGCCATTTCTGGACTGATGCCCTTGCCTTCATTGCCCATTACCAAAATCAATTGATCAATCTGAGGGAGCTGACGGTAATCGATGGAAGCTTCTGATAGCGTCGTTGCGAGGACCGCTAGATTGGATTGACTAGCTCGTTCAAACAGTTCTTCTCGGTCCATTTTCCAGATAGGAAGATGGAAATGACTACCCTGCATGGATCGAAGAGTCTTGAGACTATAGAGATCTGCGGATGCTTTCGAAAGCATGACACCATCAAAGCCGGCTGCATCTGCTGTTCGAATCATGGTTCCCACATTACCTGGATCTTGGACATCCTCCAAATAGAGGTAACGACCTTGTAACTGATCTGGAAGGACGGGTTGCTCTAGAAGAATCTCTGCGACAATTCCTTGAGGGGTCTTCGAATCAGCCAAGAGACTCAAGATCTCCGAAGTCACGACAGTGACGTTTTGGATATTCTCTACCCGGTCTAAATAGGCTTCTAAAACAAAGACCTGACGAATCTCCGCCTGATTTTCTACTGCCTCTTCAAAGAGATGCCAACCTTCAATGAGATAGGAATCTGTCCGATATTTTTTTTGATGTAATTTTTTAGCATTTTTGATTACATTATTGGATTTAGACGTTATAATATTCATAGACCTATTATAGCACAAAGAAAAAGAAGAAATCATGCCTCAAATAGATTTCTTCGAGTCAAGGAGGATGCACATGCAAAAGGTAAAAATGATTGCCCAAGGACGGGTTCAAGGAGTTGGTTTTCGCTGGGGAGTCTACAGTCTTGCCTTGGAGATTGGTGGGATCACTGGCCGTGTCTGGAATAATGACGATGGGACGGTTGGTATTCTAGCTCAGGCAGAGTCTAGCAGTCAAATGGCCAAATTCATCCAAGAAATACGCAAAGGTCCTACGCCGTTTGCGCATGTGACTTATTTGGATGTTACGCTAGCAAACTTTGAAAACTATAAGGACTTCAAAATTTCAAATTAAGACTAGAGAACTATTGTGTATTTTCAAAAAAAACAGTAGAATAGAAAGGTAACATTTTAAAAAAGAAGGAACGATTTGTGAAAAAAAATAAACTTGCATTATTGGCATCGATGGGACTAGCTTCGCTCGTCTTCTTATCAGGATGCGTAAGTGTCGATCGGAAAACTGGAAATCCAACTGGATTGATCTGGAATCTTCTTGGCCGTCCAATGGGCGAAGCCATCAAATTCTTTGCTAATAACCTTGGCTTGGGATTTGGGATCGGGATTATTATCGTCACCTTGATCGTGCGTTTAATCATCTTGCCACTTGGTTTGTACCAATCATGGAAGGCAACCTACCAATCTGAAAAGATGAACTACTTAAAACCCATCCTTGGCCCAATCCAAGAGCGCATGAAAAACGCTAGCACACAAGAAGAAAAGCTATTGGCACAACAAGAATTAATGGCTGCTCAACGTGAAAATGGGGTTAGCATGTTTGGTGGAGTTGGGTGTTTACCACTCTTGATCCAAATGCCATTCTTCTCTGCCCTCTTCTTTGCAGCTCAGCACACCAAAGGGGTAGCAGAAAGTAGTTTCCTTGGTATTGCTCTTGGAAAACCAAGCTTGCTCTTGACAGCTATCGTAGCGGTTCTCTACTATATCCAAAGTATGCTCTCTCTTCATGGGATTGAAGATGAAACCCAAAAGGAAAGTATGCGTAAAGCATCACTGATGAGCCCGATTATGATCGGTGTCTTCTCATTGATCTCTTCAGCCGGAGTGACTCTTTACTGGGTAGTCGGTGGGGTGATCCAAATTATCCAACAATTTGTCATCAACTACTTGATTCGTCCAAATCTTCGCAAGCGGGTCGCTGAGGAATACAAAAACAATCCTCCAAAAGCGACTAGTCACCGTGTGAAAAAAGACGTTACACCAACTGCAACGACACAAATTCAACACAAACCAAAAAATAACCGCAATGCAGGAAAACAACGCAATAGAAAGTAGTACAAACTTCTAATTCTAGCGGAATTACTTAAGCACCTGAACCCTCTAGTTCAGGTGCTTTTTTAATCCCTTTCAATCAATCAAGGAAGAATTATTCTCTCACAAGGGGATTAAGAGCACAAAAAGCAAGCCCTCTTTGAGTGCTTGCTTTAAGACCGTTTTTACCTAAGTAATGTTAAAAAATAAAATGATATAAACTATTAGGTTCATAGAGCAGATACCGAAACTTTCCGCCGTGAGAAAAGTGCCTGAAACAATTATGTTTCAGGCACTAGGGGAGTTTTGAAACCTTAGGTTCAAAACTAAGTCATGGAACTTCGTAGAAGTTCGCTGACGTCCGTACTCACTTAAGGAAAGGTTCTAAGAGGACTTTGTCTTTAATCTGAAACAAGCCCTCTTGGAGAGCCTGCTTTTATAGTTACGCTGTTTTTTCTACATTCAAAATTTTCACTTGGTAGCTTCCAGCTGGTGTTTCAACAGTGACCACATCACCTGTTTTTTTACCAATCAAAGCGTGACCGATTGGGCTTTCGTTCGAGATCTTCCCTGCAAAGGCATCTGCCCCTGCTGAACCGACGATGCTGTATACTTCTTCATCTGTTTCGCCAACTTCTTGAACTGTAACGGTTTTTCCGATCGCTACTTCGTCTACTGCAACAGCGTCACTATCGACGATTTCCGCATAACGGATTTTTGTTTCCAAACTAGAGATTTGACCTTCCACAAAAGCTTGCTCATCTTTTGCTGCTTCGTACTCAGAGTTTTCTGAGAGGTCACCGTATGAGCGAGCGATCTTGATCCGTTCTACCACTTCAGGTCGACGGACCAATTTCAATTCTTCTAATTCTAGTTCTAATTTTTCTTTTTCTGCTAGGGTCATTGGGTATGTTTTTTCTGCCATTATTCTTCTCTTTCTATTATTTGAATGAAAAAGCTGTGGACGCGCCACATGCTTTTTCTAGTTTGAACTTGCTTGTGTCAATTTACTATTGACGTGTTCTTCTACATTTTTATTGTGTTCTTCGTATGTCTTAGCGAAGAAGACTTCACCATTTTCGACATTTGCGACAAAATACAAGTAGTCTGTCTTACTTGGGTTCACCGCCGCTTCGATCGCTGATACTCCAGGGTTATCCACTGGACCAGGCATCAAACCGGTATTCTTATAAATATTATAAGGTGAATCCAGCTCTGTATCGATCGTTGCATCTTCTTTCAAGGTCGTCTTTTGACCAAGCTTCCCTTCGGCATAAAGAATTGCAATATTACTTTGCAAAGGCATGTCTTGGTTCAAGCGGTTATAGAAGACACTTGCGATGTCTTTGCGGTCTTGATCCGTCGCCCCTTCTTTTTCAACCAAGGAAGCAAGGGTCAATACTTCGTTTACATTGATGTTCTTGCTCTCAAGTGTTTCATAATACGGGGTTAAGTTTTGATCCATGGCCGCCAGCATCTGATCGATCATTTCTTTCACTGTGGTATCTTTCCCATAGTTATAAGTTGCTGGGAAAAGATAACCTTCCAAACGATAGCGAACACCAGAATCCTTACTTGGCAGGTTAGCCAAGAGCTTAGGATATTTGGCCACCATCTTCTCAATAAAGGCATCATCTTGGACAGCCTTCAAGAAATCTTCTTTCTTAAATGGAGTCTTTCCTGCCTTCTTACTAGAGACATCTGCTGTGATAGCCGTCGCAATCTGATCGATCGTATAGCCTTCTGGAATCGTCACCTTTCCAAGAACTGGAGCCTGAGGAGTTTTGGTCCCCTCTTCCTGCAGTTTTTGGATGATGGTTTCTAAATCCATGCTCTTTTGAAGGTTGAAATAACCGGATTTGAAATTGCTATAGTTCTTGAACTTGGTATAGTAGTTAAAGAACTGACCATTTTTCACGAGTCCTTTTTTCTCAAGGATCGCGCCAATCTCACGATTACTTGAACCTGCTGGAATCTCAACCGTCACGAATTCTGTTGCATTTTTATCCATTGGCTTGACAGCTGAATGGATATAGGTCGCTGCAAAGATACCTGTAGCCACGATCACAATCAGCAAAAGGCTGACCACTGTCCGCACAATTCGTTTAGCGATTTTATTTTGTTTCTTTTGTTTTTGTTGGCGCTGGTTACGAGAAGAGCG
>JAPJPE010000018.1:4558-15787 GCA_030825825.1 Streptococcus sp.
TAGCGATTTTATTTTGTTTCTTTTGTTTTTGTTGGCGCTGGTTACGAGAAGAGCGAGATAAGCTTTCCTCTACCGGTTCCTGACTTGGTTCTTTTGGAGCAGGCTTTGTGAGCTCACTCTTTTCTTCTACAGCAGGAGTCGCCTTTTCTGGCTCCACTGGTATTTCCGTGGAAGCCACAACAGCTTCTTCTTTTGGAGGCGGTGTTGCTTCTTCCTCCTCTTTCAGTGAAGAAGGGGTTTCAATGCTTCGATCAGGTAGATCATACTCTTTTTCGATCTTTAAAAGCTGCTCATTGGCCTCTTCTAAGTCTCTGAGGATCTGCTCTTTGAAGCTTAATAACTTCTCACTGTCTTGTGATTTATCAGTCAAATAATTGACCTCCCTCATCATAATCCTTAATATTATATCTTAAAAGATTTAGAAAAGCAATACAAATCGCCCTTCTTCTTCAAAATACCTATTTAATCAAGGTTTTCATTTTCCCAGACCAGATTGTACCAAACCTCACCCGCATATTGGGATTCTGAAAGACCTTCATTGGTGAATTCTTGCTTCTCGTAATAGGGAATCAAATAATCATGACAGGTTAGATTGATCCCTTGACGATGATCTTTCACCGCAATCTCTTTCATCGCCTCAAGCAAGAGGGTTCCAACCCCTAGCCCTTGGGCTTCTTTGGCAATGGATAGACTCGTAATGGAAATAAACCCCTGTTCTAGATGGCTTAGATCTTCAACCTCTGAAAATGAGGAATCGATCAAATAGCGCTCCGGTCTAACAGGTCCTTCTAAATACCCTAAAATCTGACCTTGGCACTCTGCTACAAGAAAAGTCGCTTGAATCTTTTCAATGTGATCTTTTAAAATCTCACGCGCAATCGCTTCTTCTTCTGAGAAATTCTCAAGCTCAATGCGCTCGATCGCATCCAAATCCTGCAGCTCTGCCTGTCTAATGTGAATCTTTTCTTTCATCATTTACCCCTACTATCGCTCCCAAACCATACAAACACCTCGATCAGACTCAGCTTCATCTCGAAATCCTTGCTGGGAAAAATAAGATAGCAAGTCTTCTGGGCAATCGATCCAAATGGCCTTCTTTTCCTTTTGAACAGCTAGATCCTTTAAAGCCGCGATCAAAATAGAGCCATAGCCTTGACCTTGAAAGGCTGGCCTCACTGCTAATCGCAATACGATTAGGTCTCCTTTTACATGCTGGTCTTCTGTCGCCAACAAGTAGGCCACAATATCCCCAGCCTGCTCTGCTAGTAGAGAAAAGGCCGTTTTCGAATCCAGGGCTTTCTCAAGAGTAGCTCTGTGCTCCTTTCCTTCATTCTCATGAAGTTCTTCTTCTAGCAACAACAACTGTTCTTGATCAGCTGGGGTGATTGATCGAATCACCATCCTGCTTTCCTCATCTCATACTCCTTCAGTGGACAGATAAATTTGAGTCTGGAACCAATCGATTCCAGACTCAATCATCTCTTATTGTACACTATGCGTCAAACTAGATAATAAACGCTCAAATGAGTATTCATAGGTTTGAATATCTCCTGCCCCCATAAAGACATAGACTGCATTGTCATGGTCAAGAAGAGGAGAAACATTCTCAGCTGTAATAATCGCTGAACGTTTGACAATTTTTGCTTCCAAATCTTCAACTTTCACATCGCCGTGATCAACTTCACGCGCAGAGCCATAGATCTGTGCCAAGTAAACAGCATCTGCTTGATTCAACGCTTCAGCAAATTCATCTAACAAGGCAATGGTCCGTGTAAAGGTATGTGGTTGGAAAATGGCTACGATTTCTTTACTTGGATATTTTTGACGGGCCGCATCCAAGGTAGCAATAATTTCTGTTGGATGATGCGCAAAGTCATCGATGATCACTGTTCCGTTGACCACTTTTTCAGTAAAACGGCGTTTCACTCCAGCAAAAGTCTTCAGATGCTCACGAACTAAATCTAAGTCAAATCCTGCAATGTAAAGCAAGCCAATGACAGCTGTGGCATTCATGATGTTGTGACGACCAAATGTTGGGATATGGAATTGCCCCAAATCTTCTCCACGGAAATGAACGTTGAAGGTTGAACCTGTCGTTGAGCGAAGCAAGTTGCTTGCCACAAAATCGTTCGTCTCCTTGTCAAAACCGTAGTAATAAATTGGTGCTGATGAGGTAATCCGACGCAATTCTTTGTCTTCTCCGTAGATGAAGAGGCCTTTACTAATTTGTTTGGCATAATCGTTAAAGGCATTAAAGACATCTTCTAAACTTGTGAAATAATCTGGATGGTCGAAGTCAATATTGGTGATGATGCTGTATTCAGGATGGTAAGGCATAAAGTGGCGTTCATACTCATCTGATTCAAATACAAAGTATTTGGCTGCTGCAGAGCCACGACCTGTCCCGTCACCAATCAAATAACTGGTATCAGTGATATTTGATAAGACGTGCGAAAGCATCCCTGTTGTTGAGGTTTTCCCGTGTGCTCCGGCAACTCCCATACTGACGAAATCACGCATAAATTCACCAAGGAATTCATGGTAGCGTTTATAGGTTAGGCCATGCTCATCGGCATAAGCGATTTCCACATTGTTATCTGGACGGAAAGCATTCCCGGCAATGAGGATCTTGTCGCCTTCCAAATTTTTCACATCAAATGGATAAATTTGAATTCCTGCTTGTTCCAAGCCACGTTGCGTAAAGTAATACTTCTCAACATCTGACCCTTGAACCGTATGTCCCATTTGGTGAAGCATGAGGGCTAAAGCACTCATCCCTGCTCCTTTAATTCCAATAAAATGGTATGTATTAGACATGTTTTCTCCTTATTCTTGATCTAGATGGGTTAAATCCAATTCTTGTTTGATTGGCTGTGGTTTCAACTTGTGCTGATCTTTATTGTATATTTGGCTAGTCTTTAAGAAATCATAATTGTTTTTCTTTTCAGTCGGTTCTGCCACTTCTGGTTCTCCTGCAGATTCGAACTCTGCAAGGATCAACTGATCTTGTCGCAATCGTTTGCTATATTTCAATAATTCACCCGGATTTTCCTTTTGGAAGGGAGCCGTTGGCTGACCAGGTTTTCGTTCAGAAATAAATGGTTTTTTCCGTTTACTTGTAGTAGCTGCTGGATCCGTTGTCAGATAGGGAGCTGTGCGTTTCTTTTTCAGATCTTCACGAGCGCGCTCTCTCGCTTCCTCTGCATAACGATTGGCTGGGCTTTTTTTATCAATCGGCTCTTTAAAATCAGGTTTTCTTACTGGCCGTCTTTTCGGTAGGGGCTCTTCTAATGGTTGGTGGTAAGGATGCTTAGGTTTGGTATTTTCAGCAATCGGTTGCCATTCCAAATAATTTTTATCCACATAGTCGCCTGTAATGTTACTAATCAAGTCTGTTTCATCATACAGGTTCATGTGGGGCATCTCTTTCAACATCAACTCATTATCCCCTACTTGAGGAAAATATTTTTCTGTCATGCTTTCTTCCTTTCGACACTCCATTAATTATAAACTATTCACAGAATTTTTCAAGCTATTCTGACTGAATTCCAAGAATCTCACGAATTTCCTCAACCGATAAACTAGATCGTGTTTCCGTTCCGTCTAAAATCGTTGAGACCAAGTGTCTTTTGGAAGCTTGTAGTTCTTGGATTTTTTCTTCGATCGTACCACGAGTAATCATGCGGTAAACTTCAACATTTTGTTCCTGTCCCATTCGATGGGCACGTCCAATAGCCTGGTCTTCCACTGCAGGATTCCACCACAAATCGACTAAGATGACCGTATCGGCACCAGTGAGGTTCAATCCAACCCCTCCAGCCTTCAGAGAAATGAGAAAAGCATGGCGCTCACCTGCATTAAAAGCATTGGTCATTTCTTGTCGATCTTTAGCGGGAGTAGAACCTGTGATTTTAAAGGAGGTCATGCCAAGCTGGTCAATCTCCTGCTCTAGGATATCCAGCATGCCTCTAAATTGAGAGAAGATCAAAACCCGGTGTTCGCCATCCTTGATTTGACCCAAAAGATCTCGAAGGCTCTCCAATTTCCCACTATCTCCCTGATAGTCTTCCATAAAGAGGGCGGGGGTATCACAGATTTGGCGAAGGCGCATGAGACCCGAGAGAATTTCCACCTTACTCCGATTTAGTTCTTCCTCGCTAGAGCTTCGAACCCGATCTTGAATTTGTTTTAATTGAGCCAAATAGATCGTTTTTTGGCTTTCATCCAACTCATTGTGGTAGGTTGTTTCAATCAAGTCCGGTAATTCTTGGAGCACTTCATCTTTTTTCCGTCTCATGACAAAAGGTTTGACAAATCGTGCAATGGTCTCAGGACTCAATTTTTGAAATTCTCTTTTAGCTGGGAAGAGCCCTGGAAGGACAATTTGGAAAATGGACCAGAGTTCACCCACATGATTTTCAATCGGTGTCCCAGATAGGGCAAACACATGCGGAACCTCAAAGCCACGTAAGTGTTGGGCAATCTTGGTTTGGGCATTTTTCATGACCTGGGCTTCATCTAGAATCAAGTACTCATACTGATTCTTCTGGTATTCCTCCACATCTTGACGAAAAGACGCGTAACTAGTGATAACTACCTGTGGATTGGTTGCGATGAGTTCATCTCGGTGCTGCTTGAGACCATAGACGACTGCCACTTCCATCTGAGGAGCGAATTTTGAAAATTCTTGTTTCCAATTGTAGATGAGACTAGATGGAGCTAGAATCAAGATTTTAGTTTCTTTTTTTGCGACACTGGTCAAGAAGGAAATAGTCTGCAGGGTTTTCCCAAGCCCCATATCATCCGCTAAAATACCACCAAAACCATAATGATTTAACATGGAGAACCATTTAACCCCTGTTTCTTGGTAATCCCTTAGGGTCGCTTGGATTGTCATCTGAGGGAGTTGGAAGTCTTCTGGATGAGTCAAATCATGAGCTAAATTTCGAAAGTCTTCTGAAAAATGAACATTGTCTTGATCTGCCAACAAATCAGATAGCTGATAAGCGGCAATCCGGCGGGCTTGTAGTTTCCCACCCTTGCTCATTTTCGCCCGCAGATCTGCTAAGGCTCGACTGATCTTCTTGGTTTCTTCATCAAAGACAAGAACTTTCCCTGTATGGCTGACAAAATAGTCTTTTTGCCCTACTAGAGCTTTGAGGACCTGGTCCACTTCGGCTGGATCCACACTTTCAAAGTCAAAACCGATCTCCAGTAGACTGCCATTGGTTTTAACATCAATTTTTGGACGCTCCACTTGATAAAGATCTAAAAGGCTATCAGAGAGGGTAACCTCTCCTAAGGCTTCAAAAGTCGGGATCTGTTGGTGAAAGAATGGATAGATTTGCTCACTTGATAACGGACTTCTTTGGGAAGAAAAATCATCCGTAAAACCTGCTGCTAGCATGGTTGAAAAGACTTCTTGCTCCTTATCGAAATCACTAGAATAAGGAAGATTGAGAAGTTCCTCACGCGTGGTCACCACACGATCCTGGTATTGAAAGACAACATCCAGTAATACAGTCTGATCCTGTGCTAGATCAAAATGAAATTCCGGAGTGAAATCGTGGATTAAAAAGCTGGTCGGGGCTGTTATTTGTCCCAGTTTTTTGAACTCTTTTAAACTATAGGAAAGTTTGGTCTGATCCGTTGGATCAAAATGCAGGCGTTTTTTTCGATCTTGATCCATTGGTAAGTCTTGAATCGCCTTCCATAAGGTCCGCTGTTGGGGCGTCAGGTGATAGAAGACACCATTTCGAAACAGGTAAACAGCAGACTCGACAACCTTCACTTGTGGCTCAGTAATGATCAATTCGTAAAAATCACCATGGTCTTCCACCTGAAAATGAAAGAGATCTTCCTCCCCATGGACATCCTGAAAATAGACTTCAGAAAAATCATACAAGCTGTATTGCAAGAGGAAGGAATCCAAATTCATTAGTAATTCTACAGCTTCTTCAAAGAGAGTCGGTGGAAAATAAAGATGGCGCCCAGCATTGGGAAAGAAATCTTGCTCTTTCGAGCCACTATCTGTGACCAAGCCTTGTAGGAAATTGATCACATCCTGACTAGGCCCATCAAATTCTAAGTAAGAAATGGGTTCATAGTAACTTTTGCCAATTGCAAAGTGGCCTTCTTTCTGAAGGGTCTGCAAAAAAGCTAGCACATCTCTGATCACATAAGAACGCTCGTCTGGCAAGCGACGAATGCGAAGGGTCCACAAGAATTGACCAGAGTATTCATCCTCCTGCCCGACTGCTGATAAGACATAGCGAGTTTCTTTCTTTTCGATTTTTGGAAGGACCTGGTCTAAAAACAAACTTCCAAAAGAGACCTTCTCCTGCGTTTCTTCAGTCGCCGTGGCATCTTCTTCAAGGCTTGTAAGAGCTGCTTTCCCACTGTCATCATTCTTCAAAAAAGCTTCCACAGCTGCTAGATGTGTACAGAATTTTTTCTTTTGAAAGAAAGCACAGCTACAAAAAACAGCATCGTCGTCCAAACTGTACCGCAAGCTTTCTTCTTCCACCCGAAAATATAGGTATTTTTCTTTTACTTCCTGAAGGGAAACCTTCCCAGCTTCATAGAGAAGGCTTCCTTGTGAACGAACCTTCCCAGGAATTAATTTTGCCATGTTTACCACCTTAGATTAATCCCTTTATTATACCATATTTAAGCAAAAATTAGAAAAAATAGTCATCATCTTGAAAGGATTTTAGCCCGTTTTTTACCTGATTTCGTAACGCTCTCAGTTCAGACAGCTATCCCTAATATCTATCTGTTAACTGTTTGATCGAAT
The DNA here is from genome assembly GCA_030825825.1 of Streptococcus sp. Taxonomy (GTDB): domain Bacteria; phylum Bacillota; class Bacilli; order Lactobacillales; family Streptococcaceae; genus Streptococcus. Next base: position 11,355 of record JAPJPE010000018.1, read on the forward strand.
AGCTAAACAACGGGAATAGCAAAATCCCGATTGCTCATAGAGAAAAGAAAAAACACGACCTTATTTTTTAATAAAATCCCCAGCAATAGGATCAAGAGCTCCAAGCTTACGATCGAACCGAGAAACAGGAGATACAGATAGATTTTAAATAATAAGTACACAAACCTAAAGCTCTCATGATGTTCATGAGTTTACTCTACTCATCCTTAAAAAAAGCATAAGGAATAAAGAATATCCGGACCATGATACTACGCATCTGACTATCCTCCACTTCATTTTACCAGCTTATTAAAAAAAGCAACGCTTATGCGCTACTTTTAGTTATTTTCATAGTTGGAAGAATGAGCGTTTTATCATTTGAAATATCCTTCTCCACTTTGATCCATTTGTCTCTTATTCCCTACTTCCGTTTTCGAGCAATCAAATGGATTGGAGTTCCTTCAAAAACAAAGGCCTTGCGAATTTGGTTCTCCAAGAAACGGAGGTATGAGAAGTGCATCAGTTCTTCTTCGTTAACAAAGACCACAAAAGTTGGCGGCTTGGTTGCCACTTGTGTCGCATAGAAGATCTTGAGGCGTTTCCCTTTGTCGGTCGGCGTTGGATTAATGGCAATGGCATCCATAATCACATCGTTCAAGACAGCTGAAGGAATCCGTGTATTTTGACTCTCACTGATCTGTTTGATCATCTCTGGCAACTTGTGCAAGCGTTGTTTGGTTAAGGCAGAGACAAAAACAATCGGCGCATAAGAAAGGTATTGGAATTGATCGCGAATGTCATCTTCCCACTGCTTCATGGTATGGTTGTCTTTTTCAATAGTATCCCATTTATTGACAACAATGATCATCCCTTTTCCAGCTTCATGAGCAAAGCCAGCGATCCGCTTGTCATACTCCCGAATCCCTTCTTCGGCATTGATAACCATCAAAACCACATCTGAGCGGTCGATGGCACGCATGGCACGCATGACAGAATATTTCTCAGTGTTTTCATAGATTTTACCAGATTTGCGCATACCAGCTGTATCGATCATGGTAAATTCTTGGCCATCTGCATCGGTAAAATGGGTATCGATAGCATCCCGTGTGGTTCCAGCAACAGGGCTTGCGATGACCCGGTCTTCTCCAAGGATCGCATTGATCAAGCTTGATTTCCCAACATTTGGACGACCAATCAAGCTAAATTTGATGATATCTGGATTTTCTTCTTCTGTGTCATTCGGAAGATTTTCGATGATGGCATCGAGAACATCCCCAGTTCCGATCCCGTGGACAGAGGATACCGGTAGTGGCTCGCCCAGTCCTAAGGCATAAAAGTCATAGATATCATTGCGCATCTCTGGGTTATCCACCTTGTTGACTGCAAGAATAACCGGTTTATGGGTCTTATACAAGATACGTGTGACATATTCATCCGCATCCGTGATCCCTTCTTTTCCAGAAACAACAAAGACGATCACATCTGCTTCGTCCATGGCAATTTCTGCCTGATGCTTGATTTGCTCCATAAATGGGGCATCTACGTCATCAATTCCCCCCGTATCGATGATACTAAATTTTCGATTCAACCACTCAGCTGTTGCATAAATGCGGTCACGAGTGACTCCTTCTACATCCTCAACGATGGAAATCCGCTCACCGGCAATCCGGTTAAAGAGTGTAGATTTTCCGACATTGGGACGGCCTACAATCGCAATAGTTGGTAGGGCCATGATTTCCTCTTTTCTAATGAAAGGCGAGACCTCGGTTCAAGAACGCCTCTCTTCATTTCATAATAGTTTGTGTTTTTCTAGTAGTTTTTTGGTCTCTTCTTGTTCAGGTTGACCAAATTGAGCTGCAAGGCGCTCGCTCCAGCTGTCGGTTGCACGCGCTCCAGCATAATCTGCCTGAACCTTGTCATAGGCAGTCACAACTGATAGGTCTTGTTCTTGGTATTCTTCTTCAAAAGCAACCTGCTCCAATGGCAAACGTGGTTTCACCGCATGTTGCTGGTTGGGTACTCCGAGGGCAATCCCAAAAACCGGATAGGTATAGTCTGGCAGACGGAAGAGTTCTGCGACTTCTTCTGAACAGTAGCGCAACATGCCGATAATCACTCCACCATAGCCGAGACTTTCAGCTGCCAATAGTGTATTTTGAGCTGCTAGAGCCGCATCCACTGAGGTGATCAGTAAGTTGTCCACCCCTTCAGGATGGAAATCCTGCTCATGAAGTTTGACAGCTTTTCCAGCACGGTTTAAATCCCCAACAAAGAGGAGAAAGACGGCTGATTGGCGAATCGCTTCTTGAGGAAGCAAGTCATAGAGAGCTTCTTTCTTTTCCTTGCTCTTCACCACAATCACAGAATAAGATTGAAAGTTTTTCCAACTTGATGCCATCTGCCCAGCTGATAAAATTTCCTTGAGGTCAGCTTCTTTGATAGCTTCTTCCTTAAACCGGCGAACAGAAAAATGAGCATTCATTAAACGGATGGTTTCATTCATCGGCGATTGACTCCTTCCAAATGGATTTCCTTAGCTAAAAATTTCACGCGCTCCATGACACGTTTGGCCTGCCAGGTTTCATCACCATTGCGCGACGTTGCAAAATGCCGTTCCAACTCTTCAAAATTAAAGTTAGAGGTAAAGAAGGTCGGAAGATTTTCCTGCATCCGGTGCTGTAGAATCACTTGTAAGATTTCGTCTCGCACCCAGGCTGACATCTGTTCCGCACCGATGTCATCGAGAATTAAAATTTCGGCTTTTTTCACCTGATCTACGGTTTCTTTGACCAAGCCCGAACTGATAGCATTTTTGACATCGATAGCAAAACTTGGGAAATGTAGTAGAGTGGTAGAGGCCTGGCGTTTTTCGGATAAATCATGAGCCAGGGCTGCCATCATGTAACTCTTTCCTACTCCAAAATCACCATAGAGGTAAATTCCCTTTTGATACTCGGGATAGTTAGCTACAAAATTAGCTAATTCCTCAAAGGCCACAAATCGTCCCTTATCATCGAGCTCTACCTTGGCTAGACTCGCTTCTTTCAAAGTTGAAGGGAGATTGATCAAGTTGAGACGTTGGTTGATTGCAGCACGTTTTTGAGCTTCGATTAACTCTGGTGTCTCCTCATAAGTGACATCCGCATATCCTTCATTCATGATGAGGATGGGCTTATAACCTTTGGCAATGTAATCCGGATCTCCCAATAAGAAACGGTTGCGCTCACTGATGTATTGATTAAATTTTGAAATACTACGACGAATTTCTTGCTCAGACAAAGACTGGTCTTTGATAAAGGCAGCGACTTCTTGGTCTGCCAAGATCTGTGCGACCAAATCCTCATAGTTAAATTGACGCGCACGATTCATGTGAGACAGGGTTTGACCTACACTTTCCATCTACTCACCTCCTTGATTCAGTTTTTCTAACAGGCGTTGTTTCTCTTTAGCGAGATCCACCTTTTCTTCTTGACTGGTTTGATTTTGATAATGTGGTTGACTCCACTTGGGAACATTGTTTTGCTTGCCCTTGGCTGTTGTAGGACTCGTCCCCTTGTTTCCTTGAACCTTAGCCTGTTTCTGGCGTTCTCGAACTTTTAAAATCGCCAGTTCCGCACTGTTGACTCCTTGATAAGAAAAATCATTTCCTACCTTCAAAGCATACTTTTCATTCAGATTAGCAGACTGGGTCTTGTTAAAGGTCAACAATAAAATAATATTGATCACCTCATCTAGTAAGCCTAGATCAGCTAACTTAGATAGAGTCTTGCGTTCGCTCTGCGTAATGGTCGCATTGCGAACCTTTTTAATCTCCGCTAAAAATTGTAAGCTGGATTTTGCCTTAGCTTCTCTCAGAATAGTTTCTTCCTGACGGCTATAAGACACGCGGGGTTGCTCTTGGCTAGCCTGAGCCAATTTTTGCTTCATTCTCTTCGGAGAAATGGTCCGTTCTACAGCTGTTTCTTTTGCTAGGAGATAGGTTTCATACCAGGTCCATTGCTGCTCTTCTGCGATGGCAAAGAGGGCCAGAGTCGCTACTCCTTCATCCGCAAAACGAAGTCCATCACGCCCCATCATCCGTTTAAACATCTCCATATCAAACTGCCGTTTCTTACTTGGAAGAACGGTCGTCTCCCCCGCATCTAGTCCAAAGACTTGCGAGAAGGAAACTTGCCGCCTAGTCCCTAAAGAGCGTGCTGGAAGCAGATCCTCCACTGCCTTTTCCCCAATCTTTTTTTCCAGTAAGCGTTTAAAAACAGCATTTGAAAAAAATTGTTCTGCCTCAAGAGGGGCATGTAATTGAATGGTGATCCCAACTTCTTCCTCATAGAGATCGATCAAACCCATGGCAATTAAACGATCAAAGGCAAGTAGCAACTGTGGAAATCCTATATTCAAATGATTGAGGATTTGCGCCAGTAAATATTGTTTTTCACCCTGATCATAAGAGGCGA
>JAPJPE010000019.1 GCA_030825825.1 Streptococcus sp.
CGGGCGGACTTGGTATCATGAATATGGCGACTTATGAAACGTTTGCAGCGGTCTATGATGCGGTTATGGATGACAGTCTGTATGATTTGTGGACGGATTTTTCCCTCCGCCATCTCCCAAAGACAAAAGATAAGAAAAAATTACTGGAATTGGCTTGTGGAACAGGGATCCAGTCTGTCCGTTTTTCCCAAGCTGGCTTTAACGTAACAGGATTAGACTTGAGTGCTGATATGCTGAAAATTGCTGAAAAAAGAGCGGCTTCATCCAAGCAAAAGATTGATTTTATCGAGGGCAATATGCTGGACCTGTCGCAAGCGGGTACCTACGATTTTGTGACCTGCTACTCTGATTCTATCTGCTATATGCAGGACGAGGTAGAAGTAGGGGATGTCTTCAAAGAAGTCTACAATGCGCTTAATGAAGACGGGGTCTTTATTTTTGATGTCCATTCGACCTACCAGACGGATGAGGTTTTCCCGGGCTATTCTTACCACGAAAATGCAGAAGATTTTGCCATGCTCTGGGATACCTATGAGGATGCAGCCCCTCACTCGATCGTCCATGAGCTGACCTTCTTTGTCCAAGAAGAGGATGGCAGCTTTAGTCGGCACGATGAAGTCCATGAGGAGCGTACCTATGAGGTCTTAACCTATGACATTTTGCTGGAGCAGGCTGGCTTTAAATCTTTCAAATTGTACGCGGACTTTGAAGATAAAGAGCCAACAAAGACCAGCAAACGATGGTTTTTTGTAGCACAGAAGTAGGACAGCATGACAGTTACAGGTATTATTGCAGAATTTAATCCTTTTCACAACGGGCACAAGTACCTGCTGGAACAGGCAGAAGGGTTGAAAATTGTTGCCATGTCTGGGAATTTTGTCCAACGTGGTGAGCCTGCCATTGTAGACAAGTGGATTCGCACGCAGATGGCTTTGGAAAATGGAGCAGACCTGGTGGTCGAGCTCCCCTTTCTCGTAGCTGTTCAGTCGGCGGATCATTTTGCCAAGGGAGCGGTGGAGATCTTGTCCCGTCTGGGAATCGACCAATTGACCTTTGGGACAGAAGAAGTCTTAGATTACCAAGCGATTGCAACTATTTACTCTGAGAAAGAAGTGGAAATGGAAGCTTTCTTGCGAAATCTTCCAGAAGACTTATCCTATCCACAGAAGACCCAAAAAATGTGGGAAACCTTTGCTGGAGTGGAGTTCACAGGGGATACTCCCAACCATATCCTGGGATTGGCCTATGCCAAGGCTTGTGCTGGGAAGGGGATTGCGCTCAAGCCTATCCAACGCCAGGGAGCGGGCTACCATTCAGAAGAAAAAGAGGTGCCCTATGCTTCTGCGACTAGTCTACGCCTACACAAGGATGATCAGGACTTTGTCGCTAGATTCATGCCCAATAGCCAGCTCTTTCAGACGTCTTCTCAGGTGTCTTGGGAGGATTATGACCAACTGCTCCGTTATCAAATCCTAACCCATCCGGAGCTGACACAGATTTTTCAAGTCAATGAAGAACTGACCAATCGGATAAAGGATGCCATTCGAAGCGCGACTTCTGTGGAAGACCTGGTGGAGAAAGTCGTAACCAAGCGCTATACCAAGGCGCGTGTGCGCCGCATTTTGACTTATATCTTGGTAGGGGCGCTGGATCAAGCTCTTCCCGATGCCATTCATGTCTTAGGTTTTTCCGCAAAGGGACAAGCTCATCTCAAAGGCTTGAAAAAATCAGTAGAAATCGTGACCCGAATCGGTAAGGAACCTTGGGATGCCTTGACCCAGCAAGCAGACCAAGTCTATCAATTGGGCCATCCCCAACTGCCAGAGCAGATCTGGGGCCGAGTGCCGGTGAGAGTGGAAGAATAAACGGTCTTATGTATCCCGTCTACCCACAGAACAAAGGCATCTTTGTCACGTTAGGCAAGAAAGTGATGATGCACGAAACCAGTATTAATCTACTGTCAAAAATTTTTAGACAGTAGATTTTTTTTACCAAATTTAGAAACTTTTTACGAATAATTAGGTGGAGAGGGATAAACTTGTACAAGTTCCTGACAAGTTTATCTTTTTCATGTATAATAAAAGAAAAGAGGTAGAATGAGGTATGGTAATGGAAGCAGTCGTTTATTCAACATTCCGCAATCATTTGAAGGATTATATGAAGAAGGTGAACGATGAGTTTGAGCCTTTGACGGTTGTAAATAAGAATCCAGATGAAGATATTGTGGTCATCTCTAAGAGCGAGTGGGATAGCATTCAAGAAACCCTAAGACTAGCCCAGAACAAGGAATTGTCGGATAAGGTCTTGCGGGGCATGGCAGAAGTCCGAGCTGGGCAGGTTCAACTCCATGAGATTGAGGGGTAACGGATGTTACTCAAGTTTACAGAAGATGCCTGGAAGGATTATTGTTACTGGCAAAGTCAGGACAAAAAGACATTGAAGCGAATCAATACCCTTATCAAAGAGATCCAAAGGGATCCATTTGCAGGGATTGGTAAGCCTGAGCCCTTGAAATATGACTTTCAAGGAGCATGGTCAAGGCGGATTGATGCAGAAAATCGCCTGATTTATATGATAGATGAGTCAGGAGTTGCCTTTCTGTCATTTAAAGATCATTATTAAGTCTTTAAAAGAGGAGATTTTTGATGGTTAGAATAGCTATTTTAAAGTATCCCACTCATAGAAAATTCCCATAAAATCTCCCCATTAATAATAGAAAAATCTAGTCTAAGTCTTATGATTTGTGATATAATATAAAAGATTGAAAATAATTTGAAAAAATTTAAGGAGAATCCTCATGGGACGTAAATGGGCCAATATTGTAGCCAAGAAAACTGCCAAAGATGGTGCTAACTCAAAAGTATATGCCAAATTTGGTGTTGAGATCTATGTAGCCGCTAAAAAGGGTGAACCAGATCCAGAATTGAATACTGCTTTGAAATTCGTTATCGACCGTGCTAAACAAGCGCAAGTGCCAAAACACGTGATTGATAAAGCGATCGATAAGGCAAAAGGAAACACTGACGAAACCTTTACAGAAGGGCGTTACGAAGGATTCGGACCAAATGGTTCCATGTTGATCGTTGATACCTTGACGTCAAACGTTAACCGTACAGCTGCCAATGTCCGTGCGGCTTTTGGTAAAAACGGCGGTAACATGGGAGCTTCTGGTTCTGTATCTTACCTCTTTGACAACAAGGGTGTTATTGTCTTTGCAGGTGATGATGCGGATGCCATCTTTGAGCTTTTGCTTGAAGCAGATGTGGATGTAGATGATGTTGAAGCAGAAGAAGGAAGCATCACTGTTTACACTGCTCCAACTGATCTTCACAAAGCGATCGTTGCTTTACGTGAATCAGGTGTTGAAGAATTCCAAGTAACTGAATTGGAAATGATTCCTCAATCAGAAGTTGAGTTGTCAGGTGAAGATTTGGAAACATTTGAAAAACTTTATAGCGTTCTTGAAGACGATGAAGACGTACAAAAAATCTATACCAACGTAGATGGATTCTAATCACTCATACGGACTGTAGTGAAATTAAAAATTAAATAAAAGGATAGCTTCTCAGATAAAGCTATCCTTTTTTTGTAAGAAATGTCCTGTATAAGCGTAAATACGGGTCAGGGGTGATTGGGAGAGTGTGGAAACCTTAAAATAGAAATAATGATCTCGATGATCCCGACTTTTGGTGTGGTGAAGACGAAAGTAGTTTCGCTGGCCTGCTGCCATAGAGTGGAGAATATCGTCTTCTAAAAAGACGAGTGGCGTAGAAGTAGCCGCCCACTTGTAAAAGTCTGTCTCAAATTGGTGGTAATTCTCTGAAAAATAATCAAATTGTAATTCGTGTTTAGTCTGAATAGGTTTCATACGGTGTTTCCTCAGCTTCAATAAAAATGATAGAGGTCAGAAGAAGCCGGTGGTAGTGGCCATCGCTTTTGAGAAGAAGCTCAGAAGCAGATAAGGTGTGAATCGAACCTGTGTAGGTTGCAAATTGATTCCCCTCTAGAGTCGTGATCGAGATCGTCGTTTGTTGTTGGAAGGCCTGCTCCAGGAGCTGGATCTGCTCAGAAAGAGGAAGAATCGTGAGCTGACTGCGGTCAATTTCTTTTGTGTGCAGGGCAGTTGTGTGCTCGGATAAAAAGAAGCCGGCCCACTTAGCCATGCCACGATCTTGAAATTCGCGGGCGGATTGATAAGGGAGATAAGAACGGTCGATCATGTTAATCCATCTAAGCCTCCTGCGGAATGTCCGCCTGTTAGTTTACTGCGTGCAATGGCGCGTGAGTTTTCTAGTAGTGAGGAGCCTTTCTGAAGAGAGGTAAAGCCAAATTGATCCCGAATGCGGTCAATGGTCTGCTGGAGTTTTTCCTCTTTTTCTAGGGCTATCGGATCATCAAAGAGAGAAAAAAGTTGGAGAGATTCCTCGACAAGTTCGCCATAAAAAACACCAATCTGTCGAATGGCTCCGCCTTCGTACTTGGAGCGAAAGAGCCGCAGAACAGTATCGGATAAAACCTTGGTGGATTGCGTGGGTTCAATCTTTTGCTGGCAATGAATGGACGGAAGCCCCTCAATTTTGGAGTAGGAGGCATGAATGGAGACTAGTTGGGTCTTCTTTTTTTTCCGTCGCAAGCGGATAGCCACCTGTTCAGCCATCTCACGAAACACCAGTTCAATGTCTGTTTGTAGGTGGTAGTCATAGGGCAAGATTTGAGAATTGCCAATGCCTCGTGACTTCGGACGATAAGGCTTGTGGACATTGCTTTCATCAATGCCATGAGCATGGAACCAAAGTTGAAGCCCCATGACTCCGAATTCTTTCTTTAAGAGATCGGGATGAGCCTGAGCCAGTTCTTTAATCGACGTGATCCCGATCCCTTGCAATCGTTTTTCAGTGCGACGTCCAATGCCCCAAAAATCAGTGAGCTGGGGCAGCTTCCAGACCTTGCTTTCTACGTCTTCGTAAGACCAGTTGGAGCGCATATTTCGGCAATGCTTGGCTTCATTGTCCAAGGCTAGCTTGGCAAGAAGAGGATTGGCGTTGCTGAGGCCAATGGTAGAATAGATTCCAGTTTCCTGCCAGATTCTTTTTTGGATCCTGGCAGAAAGAAGGTCCAGTTTTTCCTTTCGCGAAAGGGAGGAATCTGGAATAAAATAATTTAAGGAAGAAGTCAGATTGATAAAGCCTTCGTCAATCGAGTAAGGGAAAATATCATCCGGTGCCGCAAACTCCTGAAAAACCTTCTGAATTTCCATATTGACCTGAATGTAGGCATTCATGCGTGGTGGCACAATCAGGGTCCTCTTGGCCCAGGATTCAATGGATGCAATAAAGCCTGGATCCGTTGGCAATCCTTGTTTTTTTGCGACGTAGCTATTGAATTTTCTGGTCTTGAGATCAAAAGGCAGGTCGTAGCTCCGGCTCACATTCTTCTTGCCAAAGACTTGTTTGAAAACGGGAGAGCTGGCCAAAATCAGACCAGCAGAATTGTCGCTCCGGCTCATGACGCAAAGAGAAGTGGTCAGGGGATTTAGGCCCAGACGGACACACTCACAGCTGGCATAAAAACTTTTCATATCCACAAAAGCAATATCAGAATGAGGCTCACGTGAATAATCAAATAGCATACTTACACCTCAAGTGGAAGAAAATGCCCGACCACAATGCCGACAATTTTGGGCTCGTCCTCATAAGGAGCGAATAAATCATCGTAGTCAGGGTTGATGGATTCTAGACGCAAGCCCTCAGCCTCCCGATAGACTTTCTTAATGTAGGTTTTTCCATTCCAGATGAGGGCATAGACCGCTCCATCGTAGTCAAATCCAGTCTGCTTCATGAGGGCAACAGAACCATTTGGATAGAGAGGTTCCATCGAATTTCCGGATACCCAAGAGGCAAAGTCGTGTTGGATCTCTTGGTCAAAATAAACGGTCTCGTAGTCGGTCTCGTTGTCATAAAAGGTATGTCCCAAACCAGCTGCCAACTCAATCGAAAGAACCTTATAAGCTGTTAAGGAAACAACTTTTTGCTGCTGTTCGAATAACTGGCTGGCCAACTGGTCGACTTTCTTTTGATGAGGTGGGGTTAATAAAGGGTAGGTGTAGAGTGCGGAGTCTTTGTTAATAAAGTAGTCCTCTTTAACGGAGAGGCGCTTGGCCAACCTCCTGAGATTTTTTTCGTGTGGCTCCGCCAAGCCATTCTCCCAACTGGAGTAAGTCTTGCGAGAAATCTTGAGATCCTCATAGACATCAGCTTGGGTCAAGCCTTTTTCTAGGCGTCTTTCTTTTAGTTTTTTTGCATCAAACATGTCGCTCCTCCTATGTAACGTTTAAAAAGTTACATACAGTTTATCAAAAATGAATCCTTTTTGCAAGAGAAAAATTCAGTTGAAAACGAATGAAAAGACTTGATTTTGATTGAAAAAGGAGTATAATCAATTCTAAAATGTCTATAAATGAGGAACTATATGAAAAAAAGTTTTATCCATCAACAAAAGGAAATTTCGTTTGTTAAAACGACCTTTACGCAGTATTTAAAAGATAAATTGGACATCATTGAAGTCCAAGGGCCAATTTTGAGCAAGGTCGGAGATGGGATGCAGGATAATCTTTCTGGGATTGAACATCCGGTATCTGTAAAGGTCCTTCAAATTCCTGATGAGACTTATGAAGTCGTGCATTCACTCGCAAAATGGAAACGCCATACCTTGGCCCGTTTTGGTTTTGGCGAAGGAGAAGGTCTCTTTGTCCATATGAAGGCTCTTCGTCCAGATGAAGATTCGCTCGATGCTATCCACTCCGTTTATGTAGACCAATGGGACTGGGAAAAAGTCATCCCAAATGGTCAACGCAACATCGCCTACCTCAAAGAAACGGTTGAAAAAATCTACAAGGCGATTCGTTTAACAGAACTAGCAGTAGAAGCGCGTTATGATATTGAGTCAGTTCTTCCAAAACAAATTACCTTCGTTCACACAGAAGAGTTGGTGGAACGCTATCCAGATTTAACTCCAAAAGAGCGTGAAAATGCCATTGCCAAAGAATTCGGAGCCGTTTTCTTGATCGGGATTGGTGGAGAGCTTGCAGATGGCAAACCACATGATGGACGCGCACCTGACTACGATGACTGGACAACAGAATCTGAAAATGGCTACAAGGGATTGAATGGTGATATCCTCGTCTGGAATGATGTCCTAGGTTCAGCCTTTGAGTTGTCTTCAATGGGGATCCGTGTCGATGAGGAAACGCTTCGCCGTCAAATTGCGATTACAGGAGATCAAGATCGTCTCCAATTAGAGTGGCACAAGGCCTTGTTAAATGGTCTCTTCCCACTCACAATTGGTGGAGGGATCGGGCAATCTCGTTTGGCCATGTTCTTACTTCGTAAGAAACATATCGGTGAAGTCCAAACCAGTGTCTGGCCTCAATCTGTCCGCGATGAATATGAAAATATCCTATAATGGATGAAAGAGTCGAGCAGAGAGCTCGGCTCTTTTAATTGTCGCTTGACCATATCAAATCGCAATTTTCTGATTTTTTTTGGTATAATGGTCCCTATGAAAATAGTATCTGGAACCTATGGGGGACGTCCCCTCAAAACACTTGAAGGAAAAACAACCAGGCCGACTTCTGATAAGGTTAGAGGAGCCATGTTCAATATGATTGGTCCTTACTTTGATGGCGGAAGAGTGCTGGATCTCTATGCAGGAAGCGGTGGCCTCTCTATTGAGGCAGTCTCTCGAGGCATGTCAGAGGCGGTTCTAGTGGAAAGAGACCGCAGAGCGCAGGAAATCGTGGCAGCCAATATTGCTATGACCAAGGAAAAGGAACGGTTTCAACTACTAAAAATGGAGGCCAAGCAAGCCTTGGGGCTTCTAACGGGCACCTTTGATCTGGTTTTCTTAGACCCGCCTTATGCCAAGGAAGAGATTGTCCGCGATATCGAAACCTTGTGCGAGCGCCATCTCTTATCAGAAAACATCATGATTGTGTGCGAAACCGATAAACATGTAGAACTTCCTGAGGAAATCGGACAAGTGGGAATCTGGAAAGAAAAAATCTATGGAATTAGTAAGGTAACAGTATATGTCAGATAGAAGTGGATTGTTTACAGGATCGTTTGATCCGATTACCATTGGGCATGTGCAATTGATCGAGCGGGCGAGCCGCTTGTTTGACCGTGTCTATGTCGGAATTTTTTATAATCCGGAAAAAGTCGGACTCTTTTCTATTGAGCAGCGCGTGCGCATGGTAGAAGGGGCCTTGGCTCATTTGGAAAATGTTGAAATTGTGACGTCAACTCAAGAATTGGCTGTGACAGTGGCACGCAATCTTGGTGTGGTGACCTTGATCCGGGGCTTGCGCAATGCACAGGATTTGGTTTACGAAGCCAATATGGATTATTTTAATCACCAGTTGGCACCTGAATTGGAGACCATTTATCTCTATGCTCAGCCTCCTTACCAGGCCATTAGTTCAACGCGTATTCGAGAGTTGCTGGCTTTTCAGCAGGATATCTCACCTTATGTCCCAGAGAGTGTAATGGAGGAAATTAAAGATGACACAAGCGAATAAACCAAGCTTGACCCCTAAAAAGAAAAAAGGACGGTTGAAAGAATACCGATGGCCGATTGCAGGAGTTCTTTTCTTGCTTCTCTTGCTAGCTGCTTTTGTGATCCGCCTTCCCTATTATATTGAGATGCCGGGAACGGCAGAAGATATTCGATCCGTCATGACAGTGGATGGAAAAATAGATACCAAGTCAGGATCTTATGATTTTGTAACCGTCGCAGTGAAAGAAGCAACTCCGGCTGATTTGATCTATGCATGGGCGACACCTTTTACAGACATCTATTCTGCCAAGGATATGACCGGTGGTAGTTCGAGCCAAGAATTCACGCGAATCAACCAATTCTATATGGAAACCTCGCAAAATATGGCCATCTACCAAGGATTGAAGACAGCTGGCAAAGAAACCCAGATGGACTTTCTAGGAGTCTATGTCATGCAGGTAGCAGATGACTCGACCTTTAAAGGAGTCTTGAACATTGCGGATACTGTCACCGGTGTGAATGGTAAGACCTTTAAGAGTTCCAAAGAATTGATTGACTATGTTGGTTCTCAAAAAATTGGCGATCCTGTTTCGGTGACCTATATTGAGGATGGACAAACCAAGACCGCAGACGGAAAGATCATCAAATTGACCAATGGGAAAAACGGAATTGGGATTAGCCTGATCGACCGAACCGAAGCCAAAGGCGATGTTCCTGTCCAGTTTGCGACAGCTGGCATCGGTGGCCCAAGTGCCGGTATGATGTTTAGCCTAGCCATCTACACTCAAGTGGCTGATCCAGATCTTCGTCAGGGACGTCATATTGCAGGAACAGGAACCATTAACCAAGATGGAACGGTTGGCGATATCGGTGGGATTGACAAGAAAGTCGTTGCAGCTGATAAAGAAGGAGCAGAAATTTTCTTTGCCCCTAATAACCCTGTTTCCAAAGAAGAAAAGAAAGCTAATCCCAAGGCTAAATCAAACTACGAAACCGCTAAAGAAGCCGCGAAACAAATTCATTCGAAGATGAAAATTGTGCCCGTCAAAACCCTTCAAGACGCTATTGATTATTTGAAAAAGAAGTAGAAGTATCTTGCTAGATTAGTCTCATACTTGAAAGTATGAGCTGATGTTGGCAGATAGAAAGATTCATCTTCTAATCAAATTCAAGTTTTTGCTTATCAATCTCTCTATTTTTAGAGGGATTTTTTCTTTATACTGGTATCAGAAAGAAAGGGAGGTAGTGAAATGATTCAAACCAGTTTGTTTTCCATTTCAGTATTCTTAGCGGGAGTTCTATCCTTTTTCTCCCCATGTATTTTGCCACTGATGCCAGTCTATGTAGGAATTCTATTGGATTCTGAACGTGTGAAAACTGTTCGGATTTTGGGAAGAGATATTTCTTGGTACGGCTTGGTGAAGACGCTTTGTTTTATCGCAGGTCTATCAACTGTATTTCTCATCCTAGGTTATGGTGCAGGTGCCCTTGGTCAGGTACTCTATGCTCCCTGGTTCCGTTACCTACTAGGAGGGATTGTCATCTTATTGGGAATCCATCAGATGGGCCTCATCAATCTTCAGCAACTCCAAAAACAAAAGAGTATCCAACTGAAGAAGGACGAAAAACGCAATGAATTCTTCAATGCTTTTCTGATAGGGGTCACCTTCAGTTTTGGTTGGACTCCTTGTGTCGGACCAGTTTTGAGCTCTGTTTTAGCCATTGCCGCTTCTGGAGGAGATGGGGCTTTACAAGGCGCTCTCCTGATGCTGGTCTATACATTAGGCTTGGCGTTACCCTTCTTAGTCTTGGCTCTAGCTTCTAGCTGGGTTCTACAACATTTTGCTAAACTCAAGCCCCATATGGGGACCTTGAAAAAAATTGGTGGTGCCCTCATCATCTTGATGGGCATCTTGCTGATGCTAGGAAATCTTAATAGCCTCGCATCCCTGTTTCACTAATCTTGAATGATTAAAGGAGAAAAATCATGAAAAAAATTCTTGCACTTTCTATTGCTACACTTAGCATCGTCACTTTAGCAGCTTGTTCTGGACAGAAATCAGATTCAGACATGAAAAAAACGGACGATAGTAGTATGATGAAGAAGGACGATATGAAGAAGGATGACATGAAGGATTCGTCCATGTCCGATGATAAAATGAAAAAAGAAGACATGAAAGATTCATCTATGATGTCTGACAGCAGTTCTGAAATGAAGGATGATATGAAAAAAGATGAGATGAAATCCAGCGATTCAGAAATGAAAGATGAAAAGAGTGGATCATCTGATATGAAATCAGACAACTAATGAAAGAAGGGAGAGGTCATCTGAGGATGACTCAGATTGAAGACAACGTCATCTTAGAAACTTTCCTTAAGTGAGTACGGACGTCAGCGAACTTCGAAGAAGTTCCATGACTTAGTTTTGGACCTGAAGTTCCAAAACTCCCGGGTGTTAGAAACACTAATGTTTCTAACACTTTTCTCACGGCGGAAAGTTTCAGTGTGTATTTCAATGTACCTAATATGCTTTCTCATTTTATGTTTATAGCACTACTTAGGTTTGTTTTATGTTAAAAAACAGTTTGTCTGCATTCTAAGTCATCTGAGGATGACTTTCCCTTTGTCTAAAGAGGTGATAATGATGAAAAAATTAGCTTTAGTAGCTACTGGGTTCGTATGCGCTGGACTTCTGGGCGCTTGTTCAAGCCAAGGAATGGCCACTTCCACCAAAGACATGAGCCAACAAACAGCCAAGGCTGGGGATAGGCAACCATCTGGCAAGAAAGTGAAGGATGTTAGCCTGCAAGGAGTGGATGGCAAGACCTACCGATTATCCGATTACAAAGGGAAGAAAGTTTACCTCAAATTTTGGGCTTCCTGGTGCTCAATCTGTCTTTCAACATTAGGCGACACAAATGATTTAGCAAAGGCAGAGGAGGGTAAGGATTATGTGGTCTTATCCGTTGTAGCTCCAACCTTTAATGGTGAAAAATCGGAAGCAGATTTCAAAAACTGGTACCAGTCTTTGGATTACAAGGATTTCCCAGTCTTGATGGACAGTAAGGGCGACTTGCTCAAAGAGTATGGGATTCGCTCTTATCCATCTGCTCTCTTTATTGCGAGCGATGGAACTCTCGCTAAGACCCATATCGGTTATATGAGCAAGGAAGACATCGTTCAGACTCTAAAAGAAATGAAGTAAGGAGGACATAAAATGGAAACAAAATGGAAACTCATTTCCATTCTTTTAGTGGGGCTATTTTGTTTTGGAATCTTTTTCCTTATCAAAGGATCCATGGCCTTTGATTCGTCAGATGCGACGACTGAGCAGATCAAAAAAGCATCGATGAGTCAGACTCCAGTAGTCAAAAAAGAAACAAATGAAAAGGTTGATCCAAAGGATCAACGCGAAATTTATTTGGCTGGTGGTTGCTTCTGGGGCGTAGAGGAATATTTCTCCCGTGTTCCAGGTGTGATTGATGCTGTATCAGGCTACGCCAATGGGAAGGGAGATACAACCCAGTATGAATTGGTCCCTCAAACAGGCCATGCCGAAACAGTTCACATCACATACAATGTCAAGCAGGTATCTCTGAAAGAATTGCTCCTGCACTATTTCCGGATTATCGACCCAACGTCGAAGAATCGTCAAGGAAACGATCAAGGGACTCAATACCGAACAGGTGTCTATTATGTCTCTCAAGAAGACCTTCCAACCATTAACCAAGTCTTTGATGAAGTAGCAAAGAAATACGACAAACCGTTAGCAGTGGAAAAAGAGCCACTGACCAATTTCATCCAGGCGGAAGATTACCACCAGGATTATCTAAAGAAACATCCGAATGGGTACTGCCATATTGATGTCAATCAAGCTTCTTATCCAGTGATTGATGCTAGTCGCTACTCCAAGCCAAGTGATGAGGAGATCAAAAAGAAATTGAGCCCAGAAGAATATGCGGTGACACAAAAAAATGATACCGAACGGGCCTTCTCCAATCGGTACTGGGATCAGTTTGATGCCGGTATTTATGTAGATGTCGTGACCGGTGAGCCGCTCTTTTCCTCTAAGGATAAATTTGATTCTGGATGTGGTTGGCCAAGTTTCAGTCGGCCTATTAGTCCTGATGTGGCAATCTATAAGGAGGATAAGAGTTTCAATATGACTCGGACAGAAGTTCGGAGCCGTGTGGGAAATTCCCATCTGGGCCATGTTTTTACAGATGGACCCAAGGAAAAAGGAGGTCTTCGCTATTGTATCAATAGTTTGTCTATTACCTTCATTCCCAAAGCAGAAATGAAAGAAAAGGGCTACGGTTATTTATTAGACTATGTCTGAGACAATTCAGTCTATAACTTGCTATAATAAGTATAGCAAAAACAAGTAGGTGAAAGACATGTACGCGATTATGATTGTGGAAGATGAAGAGCTTATCCGGCAGGGTCTGACTTCCTTAGTGGATTATGAACAGTTTGGAATGGCCGTCATCAATCAGGCAGAAAATGGGCGTGAGGCTTGGGAGAAGTTTCAAGAGCAACCAACCGATATCCTTCTAACTGATATCAATATGCCACAAATGAATGGCTTGGATCTGGCTCATCTCGTTAAAGAGCAATCACCGTCTTGTCATATCATTTTTTTGACAGGTTATGATGACTTTGAGTTTGCGAGAAAAGCCATCAAGTTAGGTGCGGATGATTATTTGCTAAAGCCTTTCTCAAAAGATGATATTGAAGAGATGTTAGCCAAGGTGAAAGGAAAACTTGATCAAGAGCGAAAGAAAGCGCAAGTCGAAGATTTGGTCAGCCATGGTTATTCGACAGAGTTGGAAGAAGCTATTCATGCTCGTTTAGCAGACTCGCAGTTAACCCTGAAGGATTTGGCCTATCAACTTGGCTTCAGTTCCTCTTATCTAAGTGTATTGATCAAGAAAAAATTGGGACTTCCTTTCCAAGAATACCTCATCCAAGAGCGAATGAAGAAGGCTCAACTCTTGCTTCTCACGACAGATTTAAAGATTTATGAGATTGCAGATCAGGTTGGTTTTGAAGATATGAACTATTTTTCTCAACGCTTTAAGCAGGTTGTTGGGGTGACGCCAAGGCAGTACAAAAAAGGAGAGCATGAATGAAACGATATCCCTTGCTGATTCAGCTGGTCCTCTACTTTTTTCTCTTCATTCTCTTACTTTTTGGTCTCATCGGTAGCCTTTACTATCAAACGAGTTCAGGGACGATCCGCCAGCTAACGGAGCGGACGACAAGAAATAGTATCGACCAAAGTAGTCAGTTTATTACGTCTTATCTAAAAAAATTAAAGCAGACAACAACGGTGCTTAGCAAGGAACAGGCTGTTCGCCAATTTGCCCAGGACAAGAGTGCGGATCAAGAAACGGTTCAGCACTTGATGCGAACGATGATTGAAACGGATCCGGACTTGGTCTCTGCGGTCTTGGTGACCAAGGATGGACGTCTGGTAGCGACAGATTCCAAAATCAGCATGCAGACTTCATCAGACATGATGAATGAAAGCTGGTATCAAGAGGCGATTAAGGAAAGAGCCATGCCAGTTTTGACGCCAGCTCGAAAGGAATCCTTGACCTCGGAAAAAGAAAAATGGGTGGTTTCTATTACCCAAGAAGTAGTCGATCAGACTGGTCAAAATCTCGGAGTAGTACGTTTGGATATTGGCTACGATAGCTTACAGGCTTATTTGGATCACCTTCAGCTAGGGAAACAAGGCTTTAGTTTTATCATTAATCAAAAGCATGAGTTTGTCTACCATCCTAAAAAAGCGGTCTATTCCTCCAGCCAAGAGATGCAGGCCATGCAGCCCTATATTGCTGTGACAGATGGCTATGCTAAAGGAGGACAGAATTTTATCTATCAGGTTCCGATTCCAGATAGTGATTGGACCTTGATTGGAGTAGCTTCACTTGAAGGACTTCAGATGCTTCAGTCGCAACTCCTATACTCTTTCATTGGTCTAGGATTACTGGCCTTGATCATGTGTTTAATAGGGCTTGGCTTTGTTCTGCGTTTGTGGATCAAACCCTTACGAGACCTTCAGACCATCATTTTGAGGATTGGATCAGGAGATGCTCACGTGAGGGCTGCAGCCAAAGGATCTCCAGAATTGGTCGACCTCGCTCAAGCTTTTAATGCCATGTTGGATCAAATCGATCATCTCATGCAACAGGTAAAGGAGGAGGAGCAGAACGCACGGCGTTACGAGCTGCGGGCACTTTCGGCTCAGATTAATCCGCATTTTCTCTACAATACCTTGGATACGATTGTCTGGATGGCGGAGTTTAATGATAGTCGGCGCGTGGTCGACATCACCAAATCTTTGGCTCAATATTTTCGACTGGCTCTCAACCAAGGCCAGGAACAAATCCTACTGAGAGATGAAATTGACCATGTCCGCCAGTATCTTTTCATTCAAAAACAACGTTATGGTGAAAAGCTCAATTATGAAATTCTAGAAGATGAACGGTTGGGTGATTATCAGCTCCCCAAATTAGTGCTTCAACCCTTAGTGGAAAATGCGATTTACCATGGCATTAAAGAGATCGATCGGCCAGGTCTCATTCGAGTGACAACTGAAGTCAGTGGAGACTCCGCCTGCGTATCGATTTTTGACAATGGACAAGGGTTTGATTTTTCAGGATCAACAGACCAAACCCTTCTTCGTTTAGGAGGTGTTGGCTTGAAAAATGTGGACCAACGATTGCATCTTCAATTTGGCGAAGCCTATCATATGGAGATTGATTCTAAAGCTAATAGTTATACGAAAATCACACTTTATTTGCCCCTTTCATCTGGCGATGAATCTTCATAGAGACTGGGACAAAAGTCCTAGCCTCTCAATTATTTTTGGATTGTCGAGCAAGACGCAG
>JAPJPE010000020.1:0-12652 GCA_030825825.1 Streptococcus sp.
TCGACGTTGAAGCTTCAGCTATTAAAGCATACGATGGTAAGACTGGTGCGGATGTAACAGCTAAATTCGATATTACTGTGAACAACGGTGTGATTACTGCAACCCTTAAAGATGGCTTTACTAAGTCACTTGGCGATGCGGAAAACACACAAGTCATCGACACAACTAAATTCGAATTCGGACGTTACTACAAGTTTGATATCCCAGCTACAGTGAAAGCTGACGTTAAAGGCGGAGTAGACATCGAAAATACTGCGGCTCAAGTCGTTAACTACTACAACCCAACTACTAAGAAAGTTGAAAAACCAAACAAACCAACTGAAAAACGTGTAAACAGCGTACCAGTACAAGTAGAATTCAACTTTACTAAACGTATGGAAGGCCGTGAGCTTAAAGCCAATGAATTCAGCTTCGTGCTTAAAGATTCAGAAGGTAAGACTCTTGAAACTGTTAAGAACGATGCCTCAGGTAACGTTAAGTTCTCTAAACTTGAATTCAAGAAAGAACAAGTAGGCAAACACAAGTTCACAGTTGAAGAAGTGAAGGGTACTGACGGAACTGTCACTTACGATGCGATGAAAGCAGTAGTAACTGTAGAAGTTAAACATGACGGAACAGCGAAAGCTCTCATCACTAACGTAACAGATCCAGCAGACAAAGAGTTCAACAACCGTGTAACACCTCCAGAAACTCCAGAATTCAACCCAGAGAAATACATCTTGAACGAATCTAAATTCGATCTGACAGGTGTGAAACTTCTCGATGATGATAACGAGCTGGAACATAAAGTTGCGGATACAAATGCGAACCCTTACGTTGATAAGACTGATAACAACGAAGCTCAAAATATCAATACGAAGACACTCAAGAAAGGTGATAAAGTATACTACCAAGTATGGTTGGATACAACTAAATTCACCGAAGCACACAATATTCAATCTGTTGGTGTGACAGATAAATATGACAGTGCGAACTTGACTGTCAATGGAGCTGATATTAAAGCATACGACTCTGTAACAGGAGAAGATGTGACAGCTAAGTTTGATATTAAGGTTGAAAATGGTGTGATTACTGCAACTTCTAAAGCGAACTTGACTAAGTCACTTGGAGACGCGGAAAATACACAAGTCATCGACACAACTAAGTTGGCCTTTGGACGTTACTACAAGTTTGAAATTCCTGCAGAAATTAAACAATCTGCTCAAGAGGGTGTGGATATCGAAAATACAGCTTCACAAATCGTACACCAATACGATCCAACTAAGAAGACTGTAGAAAAACCAGAAAAACCAACTGAAAAACGTGTAGTCAACATTCCAGTTAAGGTTCAATTCCAATTCACTAAGAAATTGGAAGGACGCACATTGAAAGCTGGTGAATTCAGCTTCGTTCTGAAAGACGAAAAAGGCAATGTGATCGAAACTGTGAAGAATGATGCGGCTGGTAAGATTACCTTCTCAAATCTTGAGTTCAAACGTGGTGAAGAAGGAACTCACCTCTACCATGTAGAAGAAATTCGTGGTACAGATTCTAGCGTTGTTTACGATAAGATGGTTGCGACCGTTGGTATCGTGGTGAATAAAGAAGGTAAAGTATTAGTAGCTACTACTAAGTTGCCAGAAGATACAGAGTTTAACAACACTGTTATTCCGCCAACAACACCACCAACAACACCGCCTAATACACCACCAACACCACCAACAACGCCACCAACTCCTCCAACACCACCAACGACTCCTCCAACTCCACCGACACCAACAACTCCACCAGCTCCAGGACTTCCTAACACTGGTGAAGAACAATCAGTATCAGCTGCATTGTTAGGTGCTGCACTTGGTATGGTTGGACTCGCTGGACTTGCAAAACGCAAAAAACGCGAAGACTAAAATTGAGGTGACATCGACAAACTTGTTGATGAGGTGACAATTTTAGATCCAACAGGAAGAGGCTTTGCTCGAAAGAGCAAGGCCTCTTTGTTTGTTGTTAAAAGCTTAGAAAAAATTGCATATATATTACGAAATGTTTCAGAAAACATTCTATTATTCATTTCATTCTGTTACTAGTTTCAGAGAATTTCCATTGACTTGAAGTAGAGAAAACAGTATACTAGAAAAGCAATTTGATCTTTCAAACTGCCGGCAACAAGGGGAATGAATCCACTTTGAATTGGAATTACAGTAGGGTTTGGAGTGGAAGAACTTCACACCCTTATTGTCGTCGGTTACCTTCATAAAAGGAGTATAGACTCTGAATAAGTTGTATAAATATAAAAAACTTCCTTGGAACAGAATTCCATAGGAAGTTTCTTTTTGTTTGGGAACTAACTAATCATGTTTCTTTTTGAAAGCGACAAGACTGGTAAGGCCTGCTAAGATACCAAGTCCAAGTAAGGATAGGTGTGAGGTCTCTTCACCTGTTACAGGTAGGTGAGTTCCTTCTTGAGGGGTGTTAGGAACAGCTTCGGGGAGCTCCGCTGTTTGGCTTGTAGTTTCAAGAGGTTTATCCTCTTCTGTTATAGAAGTAGATGGGATTTCTTTTATTACTGCTGGTTGTGTATGAGAAGTACTAGGATGAACGATTTCTTTACTTCCTGTTTCTGGGGATGGTTGTGGAGTAGGGATTTCTTTGACCTTGTAGGCAAAGATCAAGATGGTTGTTCCCACTTCTACGTTCCCAGTTTGTTCAGCTGCACCGACCCGTTCGTAGATGTGGCCGTCGTAGGAGATCTCATCTGGTGCGCTAGCGACGTAATGGGTTCCATTGTCCACATTCGTTGCAACCGCAAGTTCTGGTTGCAATTCAGTGCTCGTATCTTGGATGACAAATCGCGCGATGACAGTCCCCGTAGCTAACTTGTAATCGTAGCTAACGGTTTTCATTCCTTTAGTGACGGTGCCATTTGGATCCGCAGAATCAGCACGGAGTCCAACTAGATGGTAGATACGACCATCTTTTGTGATTTCTGTTGGGGCCTCACTTGTATATTTGGTGCCGAAGTCTGCTTCTGTAGCGAGGTCTTGCGCCTCTTGCAGATCAGTGTTGCCTCCCTCTGTAAGGAATCGTACCATGACAGAGCCTTTGGAGATGGCATAGGAAATAGCAGTATCAGCTGTTGGAGACTCAGGGTTCGGAAGAAGATAGCCTTTGGTCTCGTCGAGAGGATCGACAAAGTTCAAGACTTGTCCATTAGCATCTTTTGGCTCTAATCCCTCCACGTAAGGAAGGATAGCGGTAGGAGATGCGATGGCAGTTGGATTAGTAGCATCATTGAGATAAGTGATCTCTTTTTGAGCATTGGTTGGTTCTTTACCAGTGGCATAGCTGATCCTATAGGCACCGACTGGTCGATAGATGA
Source organism: Streptococcus sp. (assembly GCA_030825825.1). GTDB lineage: Bacteria > Bacillota > Bacilli > Lactobacillales > Streptococcaceae > Streptococcus. The sequence continues at coordinate 3,356 of JAPJPE010000020.1, forward strand.
CCGTATCTGTGATGTCTGCTACATCAGCGTGAATGCCAGTATGGTGACCTGCTTTTATCAGATCAGAAGAGACGGTATCAGTCGATTCTTCTGCTACGACAACATAGCCTTTTTTGACGGGATTTTCAAGAGCTGTAAAACTCGTGCCATCTTGAGCTGTCCAGTCTTCAAGCTTCGTCTCGCCTGTCACCAAATTGATGCTTCCTTTGCGAGCGAAATGAAGGCTGTCAGTTTGATCAGCTATTCCTGCTGGCTGACGGTTGGCTCCATCCTGGTCCTCTGTCACATAGGTCACCGTACGGGTCACTGTTTCAGATAAATGATTCAGATCAGCAGTTGTTTGACCATCTGGAGCTAGAGGAGTTGGATAGACACGACCTTCGCTATCTCCTGGAACAACTTGACCGGCTTGGATGGGTTGTGCTTCTGAAAATTCTACAATTTTTGGTGCCAAGCGGACAATAAACTCTTGAACGCCATCTTCATTGGTGTTGGTAGCGTCGCGGTCAAAGTTTGGTTGTTCGTCTGCATCAAAGCCATTTTCTACTAGTTCATAGCCCTTCTTCAAATAGTTGGCAATAGTTTCTTTTGTCGAGTAGTTGATTGCCTCACCTGTATGACCTACCAAGTCACTAGAGCGCTCAAGCTCAACTCCGTTTTCGCCTTGGTAAAGAACGTGGGCGGCTTCATTGAGTTTGACATAGAGCATGTCCCAGACATCTAGACTAGGAACATCGATTGCTGCCATCCATTGGCCAGCCCCTCCGTCATAATAAACATTTGCGCTTGTTTCTCGGAGGTTGATGTTGTATTTTCCTTCAACAGCATCAGGTGTAGCCCAGTAAATGCTGGCGTGTTCAGCCTGGTCTTTTGTGATTTTTCCGAGTGGAACAAAAGCTTGAATATTGGTTAGTTTTTCGGTTGTATTCACAGAGCTGTTCCATTTGTTTTCAGTGATGCCGACCAAATTGATCAAGTGAGCAATCCGATCACCTGTCTTGGTTTCTTTTGTAATGGTATAAACGGTTCCAGGTTGAACCCCGTCAGCATTATCTAGGTTGGATCCGATGAAGTTGCCGTTCACCAGTACATTTGTATTGTCTACAATCCGACGAGTATCATGTGCCAAGGTGTCGCGTCCGCGGAGAAGTTCTTGATAAGCAACGATGAATTCTTGGTAGTTGAATTCTGCATTAGCAAAGTCAGCATTGACTGGTAGGTTTTGATTGAGATACCATTCTGCTTGGATCACCCCAAAACCTTTAGCATCCTGAGAAGTATTGAGGGCTGCAGTCGTCATATGGTAACCACCGCTCGCTGCGATGATGGCATCTGTCAGCAATTCGTTGTCTTTGCTGAGGGCTGATGCATTTTTACCACGATGGGTATAGGCTGCGATGATAGGAGATTTCCCCTTGTATAAATCACGCATCCGTTCGGTAAGGCGCGTCAAGGCTTGGTAGGTAGAGTCATAGTCAATGCTATCGCCCCAAACTTCCGCATAAGGTGCAGAGACATTGGTCTTACCTAGTCGATCCGCATCTCCAGTGGAGATATCGTTGATCATGAAATCATAGCCTTCTTTTTTGAGGGCCTCTGTCGCAGCTGTGGCTAGTTCTGGATAGTGTTCGCTCAAATAGAAGCCTTTTCCAGGTTCACTGACTTTTTCCACCCAGTTAGATCCCATGGTATCCCCTTGCCATCCATCAAAATTTCCTTCTTTCATGGCTTTAGTCATGACTTCAATGATAAATTTTTGCCAATTTGGGTCGCCTGGATCGAGAAATTGTTGGATATCGGTCGCTGTGACATCACCCTTTTTACCAAAGTTGAAATGGTCTTGTAGATTGCGAACAATGGCGCTTTTCACTTCATTTGGGACCCCTTCTTCGAGGGAAACTGCGTAAATCATGTTATACAGCATGGCTTTGGCACCAGTTGTATGGACATGAGCCACCAGTTCTTTGACGGCTTCTGTATCGATGACAGGTAAGTAGGATTTGCGCTTGTCAGGATCTGTTTCGCTATTTGGAATCAAGAAAGTCGCCCAGTCTTGAGTGAAACGTTCAACATTTGCTGGGAATGGGTTAGCTGGCGTATTGTAAACGTCGTAGAAGAAGTAGTTGTTGATGTGCATATTGGCCAATTGGTCAATACTATTCTTGTAGCCTTCTACCTGATCATTGGTGATGGAGTTGTGATTGTCTTTTGAGCCGGCAACCACCCCATAACGTGGGTAGATCGTCCAGTCATCTTCAACAGCAAGACCCGCTGCCTTATGAAAGGCTTGGGAACCATCTGCTTTCTTACCAAGGACATCTACGATAAATCCAGCATTAGGTGAAAAGACAGTACTTGGAATTGTCAGTTCGCCACCTTCAACGTTTTTCTTTTCATAAATGACCTGATCTAAATGAGAGACAGTGACATCAGATGAAACCACTTCAGGGTTGTTGATAGAGATGCGGACGTCTTCCCCACTTTTATAAGTCGCTTTATCAAAGGTGACGTCGTTGGTGATTTTTGGAGTATTATAAGTAGTTGCTGGAGCTGCACTGACCGATTGAGTGGCAGTTACAGTTGGTGTTGATTCCGATGAAGAAGATGCAACTTCAGTTGTAGCAACTTCCTCACTAGTAGTGGTAGGAGTACTGCTATTGGTTGCTACTGGTTGAGCGGTTGATGGGATCTCAGAAGTCGGATTGGTGTTGACCTCGTCAGCCATGGCAACAGAGCTTAACATCAAGGCTCCAAAAAGGGCAATCATAGAGACTAATGCCTTGTTGCGCTTGCGAAAATAGCCGTGCCCTTTTTCAGAGACACTATTTTTTTGTTGATTCATTTTTTCTCCCACATACTGTTTGTATAGTTTACTGAACAGTTTGAAGTAAACTGTTCTATCGATGCCAATAAGTATACGACATTTCACTAGATAGTGTCAATTTAAGAAAGAAACGCACATTGAAAATTTTCATGAAAGTATTAGAAATCTGCGCCAAATAAGGGTTTTTGATTCATAAAAATGAAAAACCAAAAAACGTTTGACACAAAATTTCCCCGCATTTTAAAAATAGTACAAATTAGTGATAAAAAACAAAACAAGGAGAAACGTTTGCATAAGCTGTAAGGCCCATTAGTAAAAGAATTTCTGCAGTTTATTCTATTTTTATTTCTGTAAATAAAGTTAAAAAATTTTTTTTAGAAAAATGAACCGGCAAAAATCAGATGTCAAACGTTTGACATATATAGAAGAAAACTAAAAAGAAAGCTTTTATAAACAAGGAGTTTTATCAAAAAAGAAGCAAAATTTGAATGGAGATGTGAAAAAAATCAAAAAATAATATTGACACATAAGGGGGCAAGTGTTAATATCTCCTTACAAAAATCGACATTAATATTTAAAGTGTTGATTTTTGTAAGGAGAAATTTGAAAAAGAGGTTAGAAGGAATTATATGTCACTAATTAAAGATAGCAAGACTACCAAATATGCCTTGCGTAAAACGTCTGTCGCTTTTGGTTCTGTAGCAGTCGCTACGGTTCTTGCAGTAGCAGGTGCTGCATCTGTTTCTGCAGATGAAGTTGTTTCAGCTACTACAACAGTCACTTCAACAACGGCTACTCCAACAAGATCGACAACTGAGACTAAAGAAGTTGCTGTACCAGATTATTTAGAGACTGCGAAAACCGATGCGGTAACTACTGGACTTGAAGTTACAGAAACAGAAGCAAAGACCCAAGCAGATGAAAAAACTGCTGAGCAAGATTATGCGAAGCAAGCCATTGCTATGGATAAGACCGTAGCAGACTATAAGGCAGAAGTTGCAGCGAATCAAGCAACTTATGAGAAGGAAAAAGCAGTTGTAGATGCGAAAAATGCAGCGGCTCAGGTAGCTTATGACAAGGAAGTTGAAACCTATAACAAAGAGCAAGTTGCTTACGAAAAAGCAGTGGCTGAAAATGCTGCAGCCCTAGCAGATAATCAGGCTGCAAAAGCGGCTTATGAAAAAGCCTTTGAAGAATACCAAACTGCTTTTAAAGCTTATATTGAGTCTGTTAAAGCCAAACAAGCCGTTGAGACAGAAAACAATTTGGCCCAAAAGGCTTACGATATCAAATTAGCCGACTACAAGGAGAAAAAGCGCCTCTATGATGAAGCGCAAGCAGCTTACTTGATTGATAATGAACTATACAAGAAGAAAAAAGCGCAATACGATGATGCTAAAGATGCCTTCAATAAGATGGTTAAAGAGCGTGGTGGAAACCCTGAGAAGTACAAACAAGATTTGACCTTACTTCCAGAAGAGTTGGCAGATGGGGAAACAACGACGCTTTACCACCAAACAACAGGTCTTACTACGTATTTGACAAAAGAAGGTCAATCTCGCTTGTATGGGGACGGTAAAGCTACCAAGATGTATGAAACCAAGAACCTACAAGATTCCGATTTGACAACAACGAACCCATATGCAGATAATGAAATCGAGTGGGCAGTCGTTAAAGTTGGAGACAAGTTCGATGTCACTTACAAGGGTCTTCGCCAGGCTAATATCAAAGAAGGTCGTGATATCAAGCGTATCGCTAAAGTGGTCTACAAGTATGAAGTGAAAAGCTTGCCATCTAATGACGGTCGAGGAATCGTTCAAATTTACAATGATCCAGCGGTAACAATGACGATCGGAAGCTCAACTGACACAGACCAACCCGTCACAGTTGGTGTTGATGTTGAATTTTATGATGAAAATGATCAATTGATTAATTTAGCTAACCATAATGCCATTTTGGCTTTGAATTCCTTAAACCACTGGAATGGAGCTTCTTATGTTGAAAATGACAAACCTCGTGCCCTTCTTGTAGAAGCTAAAGATATCAATGGAAACACTGTTCGTGGAACTTGGGATCCTTATTCAGATGGTAGTAACCCTAGTCTTGATGGAGCAGATGTCGCTGTGAAGCGTGGCTATGCAAACTTCGGTAGCGCTCAAGTCTTTAATGATGCTGATAATCCATTGAAGATCGTTGGTCAAAAAGCAACTTGGGATGGGAATGGCTTCTCAGTCAGTGAAGAAACTGTCCTTGATGTGACGACGGTCAATGCTTCTGGTGGAGGAAATGGTCATTCTATCGGAACAGAAGACTATCAATTTGGGGATAATTCTGATATTGTCGGTACTTATTCAGTTGATGCGGGATCAGGAATTTTGACCTATACCCCACGGATGAAGCACCAAAATACACCTCACGTAGAGTCTGTAAATATTGGAAATAAAGAATTTATTAAATTGCCAAATTCTAGTGTTGACCAAGATCCAACTACAAAAGAAGTATTTGCCAAGGAACAAAACCAGTACATGAACGAAGGTGCAACTTTTAATGCGGATCCTTCAAGTTCAACTAAGGGATGGGATGATCCAAAAAGTCCGTATCTCTACTATGGTGGTGGTGCAGTTGTCTTGAAAGACGGCCATCTTGAGTTCACTGCTAAGGGAGCGAATGCTACGGATGAAGCAACCCTCTATTGGTTCTCAATCAATTCAAATGTTGCCTTTCCACAAGATCCAGGAGAAGAGCCGGTGAAACCAACCGCTCCAACTGCTCCAACAGCCCCTGAAAAACCTGAAATCAAAGATGTTCCAGCTGAAAAGGAAGTTCCTGTTCCGCCGGCTTGTCCACTTTACAAGGTAGAACCAAAAGTTCCTGAACAACCAGTGAAGCCAACAGCTCCTGAATTGGAAAAGGATCCGGTGCTAAAAGAAACTGTAAAACCGACTGTAGAATGGCATAAAAATAATATTCTTGTTACAAAAAAAGAGCCGCAGCCAGAACCACAACCGGAACCACAGCCAGAACCACAACCGGAGCCACAACCGGAACCACAGCCAAAACCACAGCCAAAACCACAACCAGCACCTAAGCCAGAGCCTAAACCAACTATTGGCTACCATACGCCTGCGCCAATGGTAGAGCAAAAAGTTGAAGAAAATTTGGTCTCAGATGTTGTGAAGGTGAAAGAAGTATTGCCACACACAGGTACAGAATCAGCAACCGCTCTTACCAGCCTTGGCTTACTTGGTGTGATCGCAACAGGTTTGGGTCTTGCTCGAAAGAAAAAAGAAGACTAAGATTTTCTTTTAATCCTTTAAAAAAATATCACGATTAAAAACCAGAAGGCACAACCTTTTGGTTTTTTTATAATGCATGAAAAGGGAATTGATGACAATTTCCTATAGGTTCTCCTCCATATTTGTGATACAATTAAACTACTATTATCGAAGGGAGAAACTATGATTAATTCAATTGTTTCACAAGGTTTGATTTGGGCCATTTTAGGGTTAGGAATCTTTATGACGTTCCGAATTCTAGATTTTCCAGATATGACGACAGAAGGTTCTTTCCCGCTTGGAGGAGCGGTGGCGGTGACCTTGATTACCAAAGGGGTCAATCCACTACTTGCGACGCTGGCTGCTATTGGAGCAGGGTGCTTGGCAGGACTTGCGACGGGTCTTCTCTACACAAAAGGAAGAATCCCGACACTCTTGTCAGGGATCCTCGTGATGACGTCTTGTAACTCGGTTATTCTCTTTGTCATGCAGCGGGCTAATTTGGGACTTCTGGGCTATAAAAAAATTCAGGAATTTCTTCCTTTTGCCAGTGGGTTCAATGAGATCCTGATTGGTTTAATTTTCGTAACGCTTGTGATCCTTGGTTTGATCTTCTTCTTGGATACACGCTTGGGTCAAGCCTATATTGCGACAGGGGACAATCCAGACATGGCCAAAAGTTTTGGGATCAACACCGACCGGATGGAATTGATGGGTTTGGTCATTTCAAATGGGATTATTGCTCTTTCTGGTGCACTGATGGCCCAACAAGAAGGCTATGCGGACGCTTCACGTGGGATTGGTGTCATCGTTATCGGGCTTGCCAGCCTCATTATTGGAGAGGTTCTCTTTTCAAATGTCACCTTGACAGAGCGCTTGCTCAGTATTGCAATCGGTTCAATCGCCTACCAATTTTTGATTTGGGCCGTGATTGCGCTTGGCATCAATACCAGCTATATCCGAATCTTCAGTGCCTTGATCTTGGCTATCTGCCTGATGATTCCAACCTTTAAGGGAAAAATCATGAAAGGAGCGAAACTCAGTAAATGACAGCAATTGTAGAATTAAAAAATGTAACCAAAGCTGTGAGCAATGGGATGAATGAAGAAAAAGTCATTCTGGATGATGTCTCCTTGGAAATTCGAGAGCATGATTTTATCACGATTTTAGGGGGCAATGGAGCTGGGAAATCAACCCTCTTTAATACCATTGCTGGGACACTTCCAGTTAGTAGCGGGAAGATCTATATTCTAGGTGAAGATGTGACCAACTACTCTCCTGAGAAGAGAGCCAAGTACCTATCTCGTGTCTTTCAAGATCCTAAAATGGGAACAGCGCCTCGTATGACAGTGGCAGAAAATCTCTTGGTAGCGAAGTTTCGTGGAGAAAAACGTGGTTTGATTCCGCGTCACTTGGCAAGCTATAAAGAAGAGTTTCAAACAGTTCTTGCTAAGATCGGCAATGGCTTGGAAAATCATATCGATACAGCAGTTGAGTTTCTATCAGGGGGGCAACGTCAGGCTTTGAGCTTGTTGATGGCGACACTAAAACGTCCAGAACTTTTGCTATTAGATGAACACACTGCAGCCTTGGATCCGAAAACCAGCCAGGCTCTGATGACCTTGACGGATGAGTTTGTGAAACAAGATGCCCTCACGGCTCTTATGATCACCCACCATATGGAAGATGCTTTGAAATATGGAAATCGCTTGATTGTGATGAAAGATGGACATATCGTCCAAGATCTCAATCAAGAAGAAAAAGCCCAAATGGCCATCGCAGACTACTATGAATTGTTTGAGAAAGAATAAGATACAAAGCCCGTAAAATGCAAAGTGGAAATAGGGAGTAGGACAAAAGCGATATCGTTTATGGCGCTTCCCCCCACAAGTCTGATTAGGATTCTTCCGAACTGATCAAGCGAGAGAAGAGTTCAATCAGCTACTGTGTCTTGTCTGCATGCTAAGTTAGAGACCTTGCTCTCTAGCTTTTTCTTTTTCTTAAATCATCTATAAAACCACATAAAAATAGGAACTAGTTTCAGATGGAAACGCTTGCAATCGCTAAGGGGGTTGAGTATAATATAGTTAGAAAGATGAAGAAGGGATTGATACCAATGCCTTATCGAGTTAAAATTTAGGTTACTTCGTTTTAGGCCTGTTTTGCTGATAGCTGTTCATGCTCTTATCGTAAAAGAGCAGTTATGTCGTGTGTGTCGGATCGGTTGGACGGTCGGGCAAGCCTGCTTAGTTTGTCCGGAGACATAAGAAAACGTGGAAATAGTAGGTAGAAGCTTTTTATAAAGGTTTTCAAACTTCAATGCGTCCAGTCGAAAGCTCATAAATTTAGATTTGGGATAGCAAAGAAAACCTCTGGTATTTTACACAAATACTATTAAATGAAATCAACATCATAAACATTGTTTTGTTAGCCAAAAGGTTAATTGCACCAAGTCAGTGAAGCAGACCAGGCCTCTAGTCCCGTAAGACTGGAGGCCATTTTTATAAAATACCCAGGAGGAGGTGAGAGTATGGGATTGTCGTATGCGCAAGAATATAGTTGTCGTGACCATTTTCGGCGAAGAGCTTTTGAGCGCTTTGGCGTAGATGATCAACACCTGAACAGGTGGATCAACCAACACCTCCCCTCCCTCTCTCCTTATGATAGTAATGTGGTTCAACCAGCTAATACAGAAGCCTATGTAGCCAGTGATGGTGTCATCTTTGTCTGCAATATCAAAAGTCGGGAATTTATCACCTGTTTTAAGGCGGTTAATTACCATGAGTCTAAGGAAGAAGAGGAAGCTTATACGGACATTCACGACAGCAATGTCACTTCTTTCAAAAAAGACATGAACCACTTGGTCAATCGCTATCGACTCAAGGAAGCAAAGGAGCTGTTTGAAAACATTGGGGAGGATTTGGATGACTTTTATCGCCTGTCCCAAACGGTCAAAAACGGCCAATTGAGCGAACGAAATAGTCAGCGCCTAGAGGAATTGCTGAGCAAATTCCATGTGATCAAGGCAGCCATGCGGATCATTGAAAATAAACGGGGAGATTATCATTTTTAGGGTCTTTTCCCCCTAAAAATAGGCGCCTAGAAGTCCTCTCATCTACTTTAGATGAGAGGACTTTTTTGCCGTGGAAAGCTTTTTGAAAAAAAGAGAAAAAAATTGTATAATAGAGTGGATATGCA
>JAPJPE010000020.1:12752-15387 GCA_030825825.1 Streptococcus sp.
GTGGAAAGCTTTTTGAAAAAAAGAGAAAAAAATTGTATAATAGAGTGGATATGCAAGTATTTGCAAAGCTGTAATTCGACTTGGGTGACCAAGGACCGTAAGTATTAAAATAATCACACTAAAGGAGACAACAGTGAGTAGTATTAAATTAGTTACTCTTGGCGGTGTTCGAGAAAATGGGAAAAATCTCTACGTTGCCGAAGTGAACGATTCAATTTTTGTCTTGGATGCAGGTTTGAAGTATCCAGAAAATGAGCAACTTGGGGTGGATGTCGTCATCCCCAACATGGATTATCTATTTGAAAACAAGGACCGCATTGCGGGTGTTTTCTTGACCCACGGTCATGCGGATGCCATTGGGGCTTTGCCTTATCTTTTGGCTGAAGCAAAAGTCCCTGTATTCGGGACAGAGTTGACCATCGAGTTGGCTAAACTCTTTGTCAAAAGCAATGACAGTGTTAAGAAATTCAACGACTTCCATGTCATCGATCAAAATTCGGAGATCGATTTTGGCGATGCCGTCGTATCTTTCTTTCAAACTACCCACTCCATCCCTGAAAGTATCGGGATTGTGATTGGCACTCCTGAGGGCAATATTGTCTACACAGGAGACTTTAAATTTGACCAAACTGCCAGCGAGTCGTACGCGACAGACTTTGCTCGCCTAGCTGAGATTGGACGTGAAGGTGTGCTTGCCCTCTTGAGTGATTCAGCCAATGCGGATAGCAAGATTCAAGTTGCTAGTGAGCAAGAAGTGGGCGATGCTATCTTAGATACGATTGCAGACTGGGATGGTCGTGTCATCGTAGCGGCGGTAGCCAGCAACCTTTCTCGGATCCAGCAGGTCTTTGATGCTGCAGCTGGGACTGGCCGCCGGGTGGTCTTGACAGGGTTTGATGTGGAAAATATCGTCCGCACAGCCATTCGCTTGAATAAATTATCTCTTGCCAACGAAAAACTCTTGATCAAGCCAAAAGAAATGAGCCGTTTTGAGGATCATGAATTGATCATTTTAGAAACAGGCCGGATGGGTGAACCGATCAATGGTTTGCGTAAGATGTCGATTGGTCGTCACCGCTATGTGGAAATCAAAGATGGGGACCTGATCTACATCGTCACAACGCCGTCTATTGCCAAAGAAGCAGTGGTGGCACGTGTAGAAAACATGGTCTATCAAGCAGGTGGAGTTGTCAAATTGATCACGTCAAGCTTGCGCGTATCTGGTCATGGAAACGCGCGGGACTTACAGTTGATGATCAACCTTCTTCGTCCTAAATATCTCTTCCCAATCCAAGGGGAGTACCGGGAATTGGATGCCCATGCACGAGTGGCTATGGAAGTCGGTATCTTGCCTGAAAATATCTTTATTCCAAAACGCGGAACGGTGATGGAGTATGAAAAGGGGGACTTCGTCCCTGCCGGTAGCGTCTCAGCGGGAGATGTCATGATCGATGGGAATGCCATTGGAGATGTCGGCAATATCGTCCTTCGTGACCGCAAGGTCTTGTCAGAAGACGGGATCTTTATCGTGGCGATCACGGTGAACCGCAAAGAGAAGAAGATTATTTCCAAAGCGCGCGTGCACACCCGTGGTTTTGTCTATGTCAAGAAGAGTCGGGATATTCTTCGTGAAAGTTGCGAATTGGTCAACCAAAGCGTCGAAGATTACTTGACACAAGATAGCTTTGACTGGGGTGAGTTAAAAGGTTTGGTACGCGACAACTTGTCTAAGTTCTTATTTGAACAAACCAAACGCCGTCCAGCCATCTTACCAGTCGTGATGGAAGTGAAATAATAGAAGAAATGAAACGCTTGGCGGGCGAAGGCTTGCCGAGTGTTTTTAACAGTAGAAAGAGGAAAGCAAATGGCAGTTATGCAGATTGAGTATTATTCAGAAGCTTTGAAGATGGAGTGGGGGGTGTCCGTCCTTTATCCCGATGCATCGCGCGTGGAAGATCCAGCGGATACGGATATTCCTGTTCTCTATCTCTTACACGGGATGAATGGCAACCACCACTCTTGGTTGAAGCGGACCAATGTGGAGCGCATCCTGCGCAATACCAATCTGATCGTGGTCCTACCCAATACCAATAATGGCTTTTACACAGATACCCAGTATGGCTACAACTACTACACGGCCATTGCGGAGGAATTGCCAGCGACTCTTTCTCGCTTCTTCCCTAACATGACTAAGAAACGGGAGAAAACCTTTATTGCGGGTCTATCCATGGGTGGCTATGGATCGATGCTTTTGGCTCTCAAGACAAATCGTTTCTCCCATGCGGCTAGTTTTTCCGGTGCTCTGAGTTTCCACGATCGGGACTTTGAAAACAATGACTTGGAACAACCAGCTTTTTGGAAGGGGATCTTTGGAGAGATTGAGGATTGGACGACCAGTCCCTATTCGCTAGAGACTGCTGCCAAGAAGTTTTCAGATAAGAAGACCAAACTCTGGATCTGGTGTGGGGAGCAGGATTTCCTTTATGAGGCCAATAATTTTGAAGTCAAGGAACTAGAAAAGTTAGGTTTGGATGTCACCTATACCCACAGCCCAGGTAAGCACGAATGGTTCTACTGGGAACGTGAGTTGGAGCACTTTTTACAAACCCTACCAATCGACTTTGAATTAGAAGAA
>JAPJPE010000021.1 GCA_030825825.1 Streptococcus sp.
ATTTTCCGTGAGGCTGGTGAAAAAGTCGGGGCCTATACGCTCAAAGATTTTGATGAAAGTCTCGGGGTTAATGACCGCGTGGCCCTTGCAACAGCAGAAGGCATCATGCGTCGTCGCATTAACCAAGCCCACATGGTTAATGGGGTGAGCTTTGTAAATCCAGATGCGGCCTATATCGATGTCGATGTTGAGATCGCATCAGAAGTGCAAATCGAAGCCAATGTTACCCTAAAAGGGCACACAAAAGTTGGGGCTGAAACAGTCTTAACCAATGGAACCTATATTGTGGATAGTGAAATTGGGGCAGGTGCCGTTATTACCAACTCCATGATTGAAGAGAGCACGGTAGCCGATGGCGTAACGGTAGGACCATATGCTCATATTCGCCCAGGTTCTAGCCTTGCCAAAGATGTCCATATTGGAAACTTTGTCGAAGTCAAAGGTTCGTCTATTGGCGAAAATACCAAAGCTGGTCATTTGACCTACATCGGCAACTGTGAAGTCGGCAGCAACGTTAACTTTGGTGCAGGAACCATCACAGTGAATTATGATGGCCAACATAAGTTTAAAACGACGATTGGAAACAATGTCTTTGTCGGATCCAATTCGACGATTATTGCGCCAGTTGAATTAGGCGACAATTCCTTAGTCGGTGCTGGATCAACCATTACCAAGGATGTACCAGCTGATGCGATTGCGATTGGTCGTGGCCGTCAAGTGAATAAAGAAGAGTATGCCCTTCGCTTGCCACACCATCCTAAAAATAAATAGGAGATTTTCATGCAATTTGAAGAAAAAACCATTGAGCGCAAGGAGATTTATCAGGGGCCGATTTTCCAAGTGGTCACTGATCAAGTAGAACTACCAGCTGGAAAAGGCCAAGCGCAGCGTGATTTAATCTTCCATAACGGAGCAGTAGCGGTTTTGCCGATCACAGAAGATGGGAAAACGATCTTGGTCAAGCAGTACCGCAAGGCGATTGAAAGGACCTCGGTGGAGATTCCAGCAGGGAAGTTAGAAAAGGGAGAAAATGCAGATCCCCAAGCAGCTGCTCTGCGCGAATTGGAAGAAGAAATTGGCTACAAAGCGGATCTAGAGTTGTTGTATGATTTTTATTCAGCCATTGGATTTTGTAATGAGCGGATCAAACTTTATGGTGCGACCAACTTGAAAAAGGTGGAAAATCCACGTCCACAAGATGCGGATGAGACCTTAGAGTTATTAGAAGTGACCTTGAAGGAAGCCAAAGATTTGATCCAAACTGGCGAAATCTGTGATGCCAAGACCATCATGGCTATCCAATATTGGGACTTAATCAATAAATAGAGGAGGATCCGATGGGAAAACCTTTATTAACCGATGAAATGATTGAACGAGCAAGGCGAGGCGAGGACATCACCGGTCCTAAAATGGTTGATGCTGAAGAGACGAAAATTATTCGGACAGACCACAGAGGATTTGGCTATGAACGTCCTATGAGAGAGAGTCGTATGGAGCGTCCACAAGAGCGTTATTCTCAGGATACTGTGCAGATCCAAGTGGAGCCCACAGTGACCAAGAGTCGTCGCATTGAAGAGCGCAAACAAAGCGTGGTCCAATCCAAACTCAATAAGATTTTGTTCTGGATCATTGTGCTCCTCATTGCCTTGATCATTGCTATTTGGCGTCTATAAGGATAAGGTCGTCACAAGGAGAGAAAAGACATGAAAATTGGAATTATCGCAGCCATGCCCCAGGAGTTGAAGATCTTGGTTGAAGCCCTTGAAAATAGGGAAAAGCATCTGCGTCTTGGAAAAGTCTACTATACAGGATCGATTGGTCGCCATGAGGTCGTTTTGGTTGAAAGTGGTATCGGAAAAGTCATGTCAGCTATGAGTGTAGCAGTCTTGGCCAACGATTTTAAGGTGGAAGCCATTATCAATACGGGTTCTGCAGGTGCCGTTGCCCCAGGGATGGCTGTTGGAGATATCGTCCTTGCAGACAAATTGGCTTATCATGATGTGGATGTGACAGCCTTTGGCTATAAGTATGGTCAAATGGCAGGTCAACCACTTTACTTTGAATCCAGCCGCTATTTTGTTTCAGAGATGAAAAAAGTTCTGGAAGAAGAAGCTGCAACCACACATGTTGGCTTGATTACAACAGGAGATAGCTTTATCGCGAGTGAAGAAAAAGTCGCAGCCATTCGGGAGCATTTTCCAGAAGTCTTGGCTGTTGAGATGGAAGGGGCAGCTATTGCTCAGGCCGCTCATGCAGCTGGCCGTCCCTTCATGGTTATTCGGGCGATGAGTGATACGGCAGATCATGCAGCCAATATCTCTTTTGATGAATTTATCGGGGAAGCTGGCGAACGCTCTGCTCGAACCCTGATTACCTTCTTGAAGAGATTGGTGTAGAAAAAATATAGGGAAATTGAACATGTACCGTGAATCGTATTTTGATGGAGGCCTATTTTCATATATTGGCCATGTTTTATTAGCAACCTTCATTACAGTATTTACTTTTGGGATTTGTGCTCCTTGGGGCGTATGCATTATGTATAACTGGAAGGTCAAGCATACCGTGATTGATGGTCGTCGTCAGTACTTTGACGGCACGGCTATGCAGTTATTTGGAAATTGGATCAAATGGTGGTTCTTTACCATCATTACATTTGGGATCTATGTGTTCTGGTTAAATATCAAGGTCACTCAATGGATTACCAAGCATACTCATTTTATAGACTAATTGAAAAGGACTCGTCTACGGACTAGTCCTTTTTTGAAGCCGAATCTTTCAGAAATAGGGAACTTTCATGCTATAATAAAGACTAGTAATGTAAAGGAGAGAATATGGTTTTATCAAAAAAACGGGCACGCCATGTGATTGAAGAAATTATCGCCCTCTTTCCAGATGCTAAACCGAGTCTGGATTTTCGTAATCATTTTGAATTATTAGTGGCAGTCATGCTCTCAGCTCAGACGACAGATGCGGCTGTTAACAAAGCGACACCAGGTTTGTTTGCGGCTTTTCCAACCCCACACGCCATGGCAGCAGCCAGTGAATCCGATATCGCCAAGCATATTTCTAAATTAGGCCTCTATCGAAATAAGGCCAAATTTCTAAAAAAATGTGCCCAACAATTGCTGGATAACTTTGATGGGCAAGTACCTCAGACTCGTGAAGAGTTAGAAAGTCTAGCAGGAGTAGGACGCAAGACTGCAAATGTGGTCATGAGTGTAGGATTTGGCATTCCAGCTTTTGCTGTCGATACCCATGTGGAGCGAATCTGCAAGCACCATGATATCGTCAAGAAATCAGCAACACCATTGGAAGTTGAAAAGCGGGTCATGGATGTTCTGCCAAAGAGCGAATGGCTGGCTGCCCATCAAGCCATGATTTACTTTGGACGGGCTATCTGCCATCCTAAAAATCCTGAATGTGACCAGTACCCACAACTCTATCATTTTGATTAGGAATCAGTTCCTCTGCTCGAAAGAGCAGAGGTTCTTTTTTAGGCTAAACGTATATTTATTAAAAGGATTGAAAGATTCGGTTTTGCAAATCTGTGGTGGTAGGTGCCTAGACTCCCCTATCCGGCTTCTTTGTGATCGATTTCAAGATGCTTTTTCTTTATATCTTATTATATTCATTCAGAAAAAACGAACTTTTTTAAAATAAATTTGGTTTTTTTTAAGAAATAGTGTATAATGGTAGAAAATCTAACATAAGGAGATAGTGATGAAAGCAAAAAAACTGTTAGCTCTTGCAGGAGTTTCTGTTGCAGGTGCCTTTTTCTTAGCAGCGTGTGGCGGTGGTAGTAGCAATCAAGCAACTTACTCATTCGTCTATTCAGCGGATCCAAATACCTTGGATTACATCGCTGCAACTCGTACAACAACTTCAGATGTCACAAGTAACCTTGTAGATGGTCTTCTTGAAAACGACCGATACGGAAACTTTGTGCCAAGTCTAGCAGAAGATTGGACTGTCTCTGAAGATGGATTAACCTATACTTACAAACTTCGTAAGGATGCCAAATGGTATACGAGTGAAGGAGAAGAATATGGTGCTGTAACGGCTCAAGACTTTGTTACAGGGATCAAACACGCGGTTGAGTCTAAATCAGAAGGTCTCTTCTTGATTCAAAATTCGATCAAAGGTTTGGATGCCTACGTAAAAGGGGAAACCAAAGACTTTAACACAGTTGGAGTCAAAGCCTTAGACGACCACACCATCCAATATACTTTGGTTCGTCCAGAAAGCTTCTGGAACTCAAAAACAACCTCAGGTGTTCTTTTCCCAGTTAATGCGGATTTCTTGAAATCTCAAGGAAAAGATTTTGGTTCTTTGAAACCTAGCAGCATCTTATACAATGGTCCATATTACTTGAAATCATTGACTTCAAAATCTGAGATTGAATTGGTCAAGAACAAAGACTATTACGATGCGAAAAATGTTCATATCGACAATGTCAAATTGACCTTTAACGATGGATCAAATCCAGATTCTATCATTAAGAACTTTGAAAAAGGTCAATATTCCTTTGCATCTGTTATGCCAAACAGCTCGACGTATAAGAGTGTCAAGAAAAACTTTGGCGACAACATTGTCTACGGTTTGCAATTGGGAACATCCTACTATCTTGGATTCAACTTGGACCGTCAAAAGTATGACCACACTGCCAAAACTACGGATGAACAAAAAGCTTCTACCAAGAAAGCAATCCTGAACAAGGACTTCCGTCAAGCGGTGAACTTTGGTTTTGACCGCAAATCATATGCGGCACAAGTATCTGGATCTGATGCGGCTGAAAATACCCTTCGTAGCACTTTGGTGCCACCAACTTATGTCCAAGTCAATGGAGAAGATTTTGGTAAGGTCGTTGAAAAACAATTGGTTACCTATGGGGATCAATGGAAGGGTGTGAGCCTGGACGATGGTCAAACGAGCCTTTACAGCCCAGAAAAAGCCAAAGCTTCCTTTGCGAAAGCCAAAGCTGAATTGCAAAAACAAGGCGTTCAATTCCCAATTCATTTGGACTACATTGTTAGCCAAGTGGACAACAGCATGGTCCAACAAGCTAGCTCCTTCAAACAATCTGTAGAGTCAGCGCTTGGTGCAGACAATGTCGTTGTGGACCTTCAAAAGGTATCGGATGATGATTTCCAAAATATCACCTACTTCAGCGATACAGCGGCTGCGAGAGATTACGATATCTCAGGCGGTGGTTGGGCTCCTGACTACCAAGACCCATCGACTTACCTCGAAAGTATCAGCCCAGTAAATGGTTCTGTCTTCTACTATCTTGGTATTGATGCAGGTTCAAACAATCCAGCCATTGCAGCAGTTGGTTTGGATCAATACGCTAACATGTTGAAAGACGCCGATGCTGAATTGTTGGATCAAGGAAAACGCTATGAAAAATATGCAGCAGCGCAAGCTTGGTTGACAGATAGCTCGATTACGCTTCCAACTGTCTCAAATGGTGGTGCTCCAATGCTTCAACGGACTGTGCCATACAGCCGTGCTGCTTCATGGGTTGGTACAAAAGGAACAGGAACATTCTACAAATACCTTGAAATGTCTAAAGATGTTGTCACTACAAAAGACTTTAACAAGGCCAAAGAAGAATGGTTGAAGAAAAAAGCAGAATCCAATAAAAAAGCTCAAGAAGATCTCAAAGATCACATCGAAAAGAAAAAATAAATCAATCATTGTTCCATCAATGAGGATAAAAAAAGTCGGAACCTTCATGTGAGGGTTCCGTTTTTTTAGGTATCGAATGTTAGTCCATCTCGTTTTTTAGATGAAAGATAAATCAATCACCCGCTATTGAACTGTACCCAAAAAGATAGATTTTTGGGTATAGCTATAGACGGGTGATCATCATTCTATTCACTAAATCTTAAAAAATAGCCATCTGGGTCTAAAACTGCAAATTCATGAGGATAGATATAATGGTCGCCAACACGAAATTCTCTTTTGTTGTACCCTATGCTTTTTAGCGAAAACGTTTCCTATTTAAATAAACTCTAAAAAATGATAAAATATTTGTAAGTCAACCACTTAAGGAGGTTAAGCATTGTGAAAAACAAAATCTTATTAGGTTCTATGACGCTCCTATCTGCATTTATACTATCAGCATGCGGAAATGGAGAAAAGAAAACAAACAAAACTACAGCAGCAACAACAGAAGTAACAACAACTGCTGACACTTCTTCTGAGGAAAAATCAGTCTCATATACGGACACCCAACGTATTGGACGTGATGATATTGGGTATGTTAATGTTCCAAAAGATTGGATAATCACTAAAAGCCCAGGTGTGGAATCTGCATTAGAATACTCTTCAAAACATAAATTCCCCACCGGCACACTAAATGCTTATACTGAAAATGAAGTACCTCTACAGGACCGGTTAAAGTACGTTGCTACTACTTTTTATAATACCCTCAAAAGTAATGAACATGTGACCAATAATATAGACGGCGAATGGACAAAGGTAGCTGGAGAGAACGCCTACGTGCTTAAAGCACAAGAAAAAAATGGCAAGTATCTTTATTATATATGGTTTTTCCAAAAAGGTGCGACTGTATACGTATTTTCCCTTGAAGGTACAGAGGAAAATATTTCAACCTTCAGACCTATGCTAGAACAATCTTGGGGCTTAGATCCAAATACTCCTGGTAAATAATCATTAATATACTAAAAGAGACTGATTCGATTAATCAGTCTCTTTCTTTATCCCTATACTCCTGTGGACCACTCTTCGCTTAATATTCCATATCTCACACTGTCAGAGTACTGACCTTGGTAGTAGCGGATTTTCCAAATTTGTCCTTCTTTTAGGAATCCTAATTTCTCAGCAACGCCATCATCACACATTGCCACGCCAAATCGTTATACCAATATGTTCGAGTGCATCGATTTCTCGGAAAATGATACTGCACTACACAAATTCATTTTTTAGAATCTGTTTTTGCATCACGAGAATATCCGCATGCGAATCGATGCGAATATTCTCGTAATGGTCCTTACAGTAATCAACGACAGCTCTCATGATTTCCTTAGCATTGGCGCCACTGGATTTACAGATCTGTCAATTTATATTTATCTACTGAAAAGAGGCCAACAGCCCACTTTTTTTATTCACTAAATCTTAAAAAATAGCCATCTGGATCTAAAACTGCAAATTCATGAGGATAGATAAAATGGTCGTCAACACGAAATTTTCTTTTGGTCAAAGGACGATGGATGGGATAGTCAGCTTCCAGCAGTTTTTTGTGGAGCTGAGGAACATCCTCAATGCCAAAGGAAATATTGATACCACGCCCGAAAGGATAAGTCAGCTGAGCTAATTCTTCTGCGCCGCCTTCTTCTAACATGAGTTGGCAGTCTTCAAGGGAGAGGAAGAGAAATTTTTCCTCGGGGCGTTCGTATTCGACAGAGAAGCCCAGCAAGTCGCAGTAGAAGTAGCGCGACTTTTCGATGTTGGATACCACAAATTCGGGGATGACAGCTTGATAGTCCATTAGCTTTCTCCTTAGAGTTTAATCTCCAAGACAATGGGTGTGTGGTCTTGGCGTGCGCCTGAGTCAATCATGTCTGACTTGGTAACCTTGTCTGCTACACGGTTACTTGTGAGCCAATAGTCGATTCTCCAGCCTGTATTGTTGATTTTTGAGGTTTTACTGCGTTGTGCCCACCAAGTGTAACGCTCCGGTACTTCACCGTGGAGGTGGCGGAAGGTATCTGTAAAGCCTGCTGCTAAAAGGTTGGTAAAGCCTGCACGTTCTTCGTCTGTGAAACCTGGTGAACGACGGTTGCTGGCAGGGTTGGCAAGGTCGATTTCCTTGTGAGCAACGTTGTAGTCTCCAGTAGCAAGGACAGGTTTTTCTTTGTCTAAGTCAGCCAAATATTCAGCATATTTGACATCCCAGACTTGACGTTCTGCTAAACGTTTGAGGCCATCACCGGCATTAGGAGTATAGACTTGTGTTACAAAGAAGCCATCAAATTCCAGGGTAATGATCCGGCCTTCCAAATCCATGGTTGAAGGAGCTCCAATTTCAGGGAAAGTCACAATTGGAGTAAGCTCTTTTTTATAGAGGAACATGGTTCCAGCATAGCCTTTGCGAGCTGGCTCTTGAGAAGAACGCCAGGTATTTTCGTAGCCAGGAAAGAGTTCCTCAAGAATTTCGAGGTGTTTTTTGGTTGGACCTTTAGCGGATAGCTTGGTTTCTTGAATAGCGATGATATCAGCATCTTCAGCTACCAAGGTTTGAAGGACTTCTTGAGAGAGTTTAGCACGTGCTGAATCGCTGGTCAATGCAGCATTAAGCGAGTCGATATTCCATGAAATGAGTTTCATTGTGTTTCCTTTTCTTGACATAATTGATAGTTTTATTATAACAAAATTTTAATAATTTTCTGATCACA
Organism: Streptococcus sp.; assembly: GCA_030825825.1. Classification (GTDB taxonomy): domain Bacteria; phylum Bacillota; class Bacilli; order Lactobacillales; family Streptococcaceae; genus Streptococcus. The sequence goes on from JAPJPE010000021.1 coordinate 8,421, forward strand.
ATGCCTTGAAATCTCTTGTGAAATCTATTATAATAGCTTGAATTCATTTGGAAAAAGGGAGTTGTTTATGAAATTTTACTCTTATAACTATGTGTTGGGTCAGATCAGCCAGCAAAACTGGGTGACCATTGGGATATCTGGCTTGCTCATTCTTCTGACTGGTTTTTTTGCGGCGAAAGCCTATCGGAATAAGCACGATAGCAAATTCCGCGAATTGTCCATTATCTCCATTTTAACTCTGGTGGTAGTGGTCTTGATCAGCATCAGCAATTTCCAAAATAGCCAAAGTAATAATGACCAGTTCCAACGTTCACTCCATTTTATTGAGGTCATCTCAAAGGAGTTGGATGTCAAAAAAGAAGATGTCTATGTCAATACTTCAGCAGCCACAGATGGGGCGATCCTGAAGGTTGGAGAGGTTTATTACCGAGCTATCGCAGGCTCTGACCCAGATAGCTACCTATTAGAAAAGATGGATCTGTATAAAACAGACGTGGAACTTGTGGAGGTGAACAAATGACAGTAGATTTTTTAGCCATTTTGATTAAATTAGCTCTCGGCTTGATTTCCTTGGTATTTGTAATCAATGTGACCGGGAAAGGAAACTTAGCACCAAGTTCTGCAGTAGACCAGATACAGAACTTTGTTCTGGGGGGAATTATTGGTGGGGTCATCTACAATAGCTCCATTACCATTCTTCAATACATTGTGATTCTCTTGATGTGGACTATTTTGATCTTACTCTTAAAATGGCTCAATACCAATGTCCGTTTTATGAAGCACTTGATCGATGGCAAACCAACTGTCATTATCAAAAATGGGAAGCTTGATCCGGAAGCTTGTCGATCCAAGGGACTTTCTGCTTCAGACGTTGCCTTGAAATTGCGTTCACAAGGAATTTTCCAATTAAAGGGAGTGAAACGAGCTGTCATTGAACAAAACGGTCAAATGATCGTTGTCCGTGCGGGGGATGAAAATCCTAAATACCCAATCATTACGGATGGTGTGGTTCAGCTTGAAATTTTGGAAACAATTGGGAAAAGTGAAGAGTGGTTGCTAGCTGAATTGGAAAAAGAAGGCTATGACAACGTTTTGGATATTTTCATTGCTGAGTATGACAAAGGAAAAATCAATGTTGTGACTTATTAGAAAAAGAGATTGGGCGAGCAGGTCCAATCTTTTTTCTTCATAAAATTCCAGGAAAGGTCCCTTCCTTTTCTTGAGATACTCTTGGAAAAATAGTAAAATGGAAGGTAAGTGTTGATTAGAAAAGAAGGATAGAACATTTCATGAAGAAGAAAATACGGAAGTTTGAGAATCATTCGATCACACGCAGACTCTACCTGCTGTTTAGTTTGATTTGCCTTCTTTTTTTGGTTCTGATTGCCCGACTTGGCTATATGCAGATCTCTCACCAAGCCTACTATACGGATAAATTGGCAAAAGCTACCAAAAAGACGGTCAAACAAGGGAGTGTGCGAGGGCAAATCTATGATGCTTCTGGTAAGCCCTTGGTGGAAAATGTGGGAAAACAAGTCTTGACCTTTACGCGGGATCGTAAAATGACGGCCCAAGAAATGCGAGAGACAGCTGGAAAACTCTTGCAGTATGTCGATGTAGAAAATCCTCAAGTGACCGAACGTCAAGAAGTGGATTACTATCTAGCCAATACCAAAGTCTACCAAGAGGTCGTAGAGCACCTGCCTGAGAAAAAGAAATTTGATACCGATGGCAATCGTCTACCAGAAGCTAAAATCTATCAAGCAGCAGTGGACAGCATTGACCCTTCAAAACTCGGTTACACAGATGATGAGAAAAAGATTATCTATCTTTATAGCCAGATGAATGCTGTGGAGAATTTTGCGACGGGGATTATTTCGACGCAAGCACTAGGAGCTGAGCAGATTGCGACCATCGCGGCTGACAGTCAAGATCTTCCTGGAATTGCGATCACGACCAGCTGGGACCGCAAGGTTTTGGATACTCCTTTAGCTTCTATCATCGGAACGGTTTCGACTGAGCAGGCAGGACTTCCAGCAGAAGAAGTCGAGGAATACGTCAAAAAAGGTTATGCCCTCAATGACCGGGTTGGAACATCTTATCTCGAAAAGGAATACGAAAACGTCCTTCAAGGAAAACGCAGTGAAAAAGAAATTCTCCTGGATAAAAATGGCAATATGGATAAAGTGGTAGACATTTCAAAAGGAGCTAAGGGGGAAAACCTCAAGCTCTCGATTGACTTGGATTTCCAAAAAGGGGTGGAAGATATTCTCCGCTCTGCCTTTAGCGCAGAGTTGCAAGCTGGAAATGCGACCTACTCCGAAGGTGTCTATGCTGTAGCCCTTGAGCCTGATACAGGGAAAGTCCTTGCCATGGCAGGGATCAAACACCAGGCTGGTAGTCAAGATTTATCAACCGATGCTTTGGGAACAGTCACCAATGTTTTCGTCCCAGGATCGGTCGTTAAAGGAGCAACCTTGACTTCAGGATGGGAAAATGGTGCCATTTCCGGCAATCAAGTACTGACCGATCAGCCCATTGTTTTTGCAGGATCAACGCCGATTAACTCTTGGTTTACCCAATATGGCAGTCGCTCCATCAATGCAGTAGAAGCTTTGGAATATTCTTCCAATACCTACATGGTTCAAATTGCTCTTAAGATGATGGGGCAACCCTACACTCCAAATATGACCTTACAAGTAGATCAAGTGGACCCTGCTATGAAAAAACTCCGTTCTACTTTTGCAGAGTACGGTCTTGGAACGTCAACGGGGATTGACCTTCCCAATGAATCGACCGGTTTTATCCCGAAAGAGTATACAGTCGGTAATTATTTGACCAATGCCTTTGGCCAGTTTGACAACTACACCCCTATGCAATTGGCTCAGTATGCGGCAACCGTTGCAAATGATGGGAAGCGGGTGAGTCCTCATGTCGTCGAAGGCATCTATGACAATAATGATCAAGGTGGCCTCGGTCAGTTGAAAAAAGCGATCGAAGCCAAGGAGCTCAATCAAGTCCATATCTCAGCGGAGAACATGGCTTTGATCAAGCAAGGGTTTTACCAAGTGGCCAATGGTACGAGTGGGTTGACGACAGGAAAAACCGTTGGTCGTGGGGCCAGTGTGCCCATCAGTGCAAAGACTGGTACAGCTGAAACCACTGTCGATGGGGGCAAACAAGCCATTAATACTAATGTGGTGGCGTATGCACCATCGAATAATCCAAAGATTGCGGTAGCGGTGGTCTTTCCACATAATACCAATCTACAGGCGACAGTTAGTCATTCCATTACGCGTGACATTATTAACTTATACAATCAGAAACACCCCATGAATTAGAAAGGAAACTATGCTTTATCCAGCACCTATTGCAAAATTAATTGACAGCTATTCCAAGTTGCCAGGAATTGGGATCAAAACAGCGACCCGTCTTGCTTTTTACACGATTGGCATGTCAGATGATGATGTTAATGAATTTGCCAAGAACTTACTAAATGCCAAGCGTGAGCTAGGGTATTGCAGTATTTGTGGCAATTTGACTGATGAAGAAACCTGCGAGATTTGTCGAGATGAAACGCGGGATCCATCCCTCATTCTTGTTGTAGAAGATAGCCGGGATGTCTCTGCTATGGAAAATATCCAGGAATACCACGGTCGCTACCATGTCTTGCATGGCTTGATCTCACCCATGAATGGCGTGGGACCCGATGATATCAATCTCAAGAGTTTGCTCAGTCGCTTGATGGATGGAACAGTTACTGAGGTCATTGTTGCGACCAATGCGACGGCAGACGGGGAAGCGACATCTATGTATATCTCACGCGTGCTCAAACCAGCCGGGATCAAAGTGACCCGTTTGGCACGAGGTCTAGCAGTTGGAGCCGATATCGAGTATGCGGATGAAGTAACCCTTCTTCGCGCGATCGAAAATCGGACAGAATTATAAGAGAAGTTCTTTCGAAAGGGCTGTCATTGTGGTATACTATCAAGTAAGAAACCAAGGGAACAATTAGGGAGAAACTATGAGTAAACAAGACTTAATCCTGTTATATGGTGGACGTAGTGCAGAACGTGAAGTATCTGTTCTTTCAGCAGAAAGCGTGATGCGCGCGATTGATTACCAAGCATTTTCGGTTCAGACCTATTTTATTACGCAGTCAGGAGACTTCATCCAGACGCAAGCTTTTGAAGAGAAACCAGCAGATGATGAGAAATTGATGACCAACGATACAGTGGACTGGTCTAAAAAAGTCGCACCATCAGCGATTTACAAGGAAGGAGCAGTGGTCTTTCCAGTGCTTCATGGACCGATGGGAGAAGATGGTTCCATCCAAGGCTTCTTAGAAGTCTTGAAAATGCCTTATGTCGGCTGTGGCATCCTGGCTTCTAGTGTCGCGATGGACAAGATCACCACAAAGCGGGTTTTAGAATCTGCAGGGATTCCACAAGTTCCATATGTAGCTGTAGTAGAAGGCGATGATATAGATGAGAAAATTGCTGCAATTGAAGCTACTCTCTCTTATCCAGTCTTTACCAAACCGTCCAATATGGGATCTAGCGTAGGGATTTCAAAATCTGAAAACCAAACAGAACTTCGGACTGCTCTCGAATTGGCCTTCAAATACGATAGCCGTGTCTTAGTAGAGCAAGGGGTTAATGCGCGTGAGATCGAAGTTGGACTGCTTGGAAACTATGATGTGAAGAGCACCTTGCCAGGTGAAGTTGTGAAAGATGTGGCCTTCTATGATTATGATGCCAAATACATCGACAACAAAATTACCATGGCGATTCCAGCTCAATTGGACCCTGAGGTTGTGAAAATCATGCGGACCAACGCAGAAAAAGCTTTTCGTGCAATCGGTGGTTTGGGCTTAGCTCGCTGTGATTTCTTCTATACCGATAAAGGAGACATCTTCTTAAACGAACTCAATACCATGCCAGGATTTACCCAATGGTCTATGTATCCCTTGCTTTGGGACAATATGGGACTCAACTATACAGATTTGATCACCAAGTTAGTAGAGCTTGGAAAAGAAGTCTTCCAAAAACACGAAGCGCATTTGTTGTAAGAAAAGAGAGAGTGGGACAGAAATCGGTAATTCGTTAGAATTCGATTTCGTCGTCCCACCTCCGCACAGTTGAGTAGGGCTGTAAAAGCTGATGAAATCAGTGTAGTAGAGCCCACTCAACCACTGCGTCTTGCTTGACAATCCAAAAACAATCAAGAGGTTAGGACTTCTGTCCCAGCCACTTTTTTTGTGGTCTAGAATATGGTATAATGAGAAGAATTTGATAGGAGCGTCCAAATTTTTGAAGACGCTACGGAGAACTGAGGAGTCGGATATGAATCTCACATTACATGAAGTTGCTCATCTAGTACATGCAAAAAATGATATCAGCCAATTTGAAGATGTGGCCCTCGTCAAGCCGGAATTTGACAGCCGATTGATTGGGCCTGGAGACCTGTTTGTTCCTTTAAAGGGAGCGCGTGATGGTCATGACTTTATTGAGACTGCTTTTGAAAATGGAGCCGTAGCCACTTTTTCAGAGAAAGTGGTAGAAGGCCACCCTTATATTTTGGTGGAAGATGTGCTGAGCGCTTTTCAAACACTTGCTGCAGCCTATCTTCAAAAGACAAAAGTAGATGTTTTTGCAGTGACGGGGTCAAATGGTAAAACCACCACAAAAGATATGTTGGCACAGCTTTTGTCCACCACCTACCTGACCTATAAAACACAAGGAAACTATAATAACGAAATTGGTCTTCCTTATACGGTTTTGCATATGCCAGAAGGGACGGACAAACTGGTCCTTGAAATGGGGCAAGACCATCTAGGAGATATCCATCTCTTGTCAGAACTGGCGCATCCAAAAGCTGCTATTGTCACCTTGATTGGGGAAGCCCATTTGGAATTCTTCAAAGATCGAAGTGAGATCGCAAAAGGAAAACTCCAGATTGCGGATGGCATGCCAGAAGGTGGCCTTCTGGTGGTTCCAGCTGATCCGATTGTGAATGCCTACCTCCCTGAAAAACAAAAAGTGGTCCGCTTTGGTCCAGACGAGGAGATTTTTATTACCGAGTTGGTAGAGCGAAAGGATAGCTTAACTTTCCGCGCTAATTTCTTAGAAGAAGCGATTGATCTACCAGTAACAGGAAAATACAATGCGACCAATGCCATGATTGCAGCTTATGTTGCCCTGCAAGAAGGAGTGAGCGAAGCGGCGATTCGTGATAGTTTTGCTACCTTGCAATTGACGCGCAACCGCACGGAATGGAAAAAGTCTAGTAACGGAGCAGATATCTTATCCGATGTCTACAATGCTAATCCGACGGCTATGCGTTTGATTTTAGAAACCTTCTCGACTATTCCTGCGAATCCAAATGGCCGAAAATTAGCCGTCCTTGCAGATATGAAAGAACTTGGGGAGCAATCCATTGATCTGCACAACCAAATGATTCTCAGCCTGTCACCGGATGTCTTGGATACGGTGATTTTCTACGGTCAAGACATTGCGGGCTTGGCTCAATTAGCGAGCCAGATGTTCCCACTCGGACATGTCTATTATTTCAAAAAGACCGCTGAGGAAGATCAATTTGAGGACCTGGTCAAACAAGTCAAGGAAAGCTTAAAAGAGCAGGACCAAATCCTCATCAAGGGAAGCAATTCCATGCATTTAGCCAAATTGGTAGAGGAATTAGAAAAAGCCTAGCAAATGTGAAGGAAGTTATACAAAAATAGGCTACTATAAACTAAAGGAATAGAAAAATGACATTTTGGGATTTATTGATTACGAACCAAAAATCAGCCCCGCCTGAGTTTGGGCTCTGGTATTTCATTCTGCCAGCTTCTTTGTTGGTGGTTGGCT
>JAPJPE010000022.1 GCA_030825825.1 Streptococcus sp.
TTTTCAACATCACTTGGAGCAATGGTATTTCCAAGAGATTTAGACATCTTCTCACCTTTACCATCCAAGGCGAAACCTTGGGACAAGATTTGTTTATAAGGCGCTACACCATGGTTCGCCACAGATGTGATGAGTGATGAGTTGAACCAACCACGGTATTGGTCTGAACCTTCTAGGTAAAGATCTGCTGGGTATTTGAGTTCTGGACGGTTAACCACGACCCCATTCCATGATGAACCTGAATCAAACCAGACGTCCATGATATCTGTTTCTTTTTTGAACTCACCATTTGGTGAACCTGGATGGGTAAATCCTTCTGGCAAGAGGTCCTTGGCATCACGTTCCCACCAAACGATTGATCCGTGCTCTTCAAAGAGTTGAGCTACATGTTCGATGGTTTCAGCTGTCATGATTGGTGTGCCATCTTCAGCGTAGAAGATTGGAAGTGGAACTCCCCATGCACGTTGACGAGAGATCACCCAGTCACCACGGTCACGAATCATGTTGTAAAGACGGACTTTCCCCCATTCTGAGTGGAATTTTACTTTTTCAATTTCATCCAAGATTTCTTGGCGGAATTTTGATACAGAAGCAAACCATTGTGGCACGGCACGCCAGATGATTGGTTTTTTCGTCCGCCAGTCAAATGGGTAGGAGTGAGAGATTTCTTCTTGAGCAAGAAGCAAATCGCCAAGTTTCTCAATAACAGTTGGTACAACCTTGTCGTAGAACTGACCTGCAAAATCAGGACCAGCATTCTCCATCATAATACCGCGTTCGTTTACCGTAACGGCTACTTCGAGGCCATTTGCAATCCCTACATTGTAGTCATCTTCACCAAAACCAGGAGCCGTATGGACGATACCGGTACCTGAATCAAGGGTTACATGCTCACCAAGGATCACCAATTCATCAACTTCCGTATCCCATGGGTGCTCTGTGATAATATGGTTCAATTCTTTCCCTTGGTAAGTAGCAAGGACTTCAACATTTTCCCAACCGAATTTTTCAGAAAGACTTGGCAAAAGCTCAGATGCTACGACATATTTACGATCAGATCCAGCAGGTTTCACTACGACATAATCAAACTCTGCACCAACAGTCAAACCGCGAGAAGCCGTGATGGTAAATGGAGTTGTTGTCCAAACAACAATGTAAGTATCAGTGTCTAGGACACCTTTGCCATCTTTAACCTTGTTGGCATAGTAAAGAGAAGTTGATACCAAATCATGGTATTCAATCTCTGCTTCAGCAAGGGCTGATTCAGAAGACCAAGACCAGTAAACTGGCTTAGCTCCGCGGTAGATATAGCCTTTATTAGCCATTTCACCAAAGACGCGGATTTGCGCTGCTTCATAGTCAGGCGTCAAGGTGACATATGGATGATCCCAATCACCTGAAACACCTAAGCGTTTGAAGTCTTCACGTTGTTTATCTACTTGAGAAAGAGCATATTCACGGCAGAGTTTCAAGTACTCAACCAAGTCCATTTCCTTGCGTTTCACGCCTTGTTTAGCCAAGACTTGCTCAATTGGCAAACCATGGGTATCCCAACCTGGGATATAAGGGGCATAAAAGCCTGACATAGACTTAGAACGAACAATGATATCTTTTGAAATCTTGTTCATGGCATGTCCTACGTGAATGTTTCCGTTGGCATACGGAGGTCCATCATGAAGTGTAAAATGCGGTTTTCCTTCATTCAACTCTTGACGGCGTTGATACAATTTTGCATCTTCCCATTCTTTTTGCCAAACTGGTTCTTTCGTTGGAAGACCAGCCCGCATTGGAAAGGCTGTTTTCCCAAGGTTCAATGTTTCTTTAAGTTTCATTGTGTCTCCTTATTGATTTAAAAAGCTATAAAAAAAAACACGAGCATCCTAAAAAGGACGATTGCTCGTGGTACCACCTTTGTTCGAGAAGTCGCAAGAGACTTTCTCCTCTCATCCCGTAACGAGGGAAACGTCCGTTCTTACTCAATGGTTCAGAACGAATACTGTAAAAGGATCATCCATTAAGAGGGAGTGCAGATCTTCCACCATCATCTGCTCGCTAGACCTATCATTAATGGACCTGTTTTTACAAAATTATAAAATATTGACAGATTCACGATTTACATCATCTTCAGGTTGAACAGTTTCTTCAACCGCAACAACTTCCTCATTTTCATGACGAGCGTGCTCTGCTTCTTCTAAAGCGGATTGAACTTTTTCATTCAAACCTTCAAACGCTTGTGTCGCACCCAATTCTAAGTTAGCTGCTTCAATGCGTTTTTGCAATTCTTCGATTTCAGCTGGAGAGAATTGACGAGTCAAATCAATGTTCTCATCTTCTGCATGATGATGGTGAACAGATTCACCCAAAGCTTTCTCAACAATTTCACGGAAAGCTTCATCACTTGTTTGAATATACATAGCTGTTGGGCGAAGAATTTCATCCCATTCAGGCGTATCGATAATGCTCAATTGGCTTTCGATTGTTGATTTCAAACGTTGATGGAAGACGCGTGTCTTGTTCTTCAACTCCTCTGTTTCAACGGCAACCTTCTTGGCGTTATCCGTTGCATGACGAAGGATTTCATTTGCTTTTTGTTTTGCTTCATCTACTAAATGTTGTGCATCTTGTTCAGCTTGACGAACAATATTTTCAGAACGTTCATTAGCTGCTTGTTTTACACGTTCAGCAGTATCTTGTGCAATCAAAACAGATTGACTCAATGAATCTTTCATTTCATCAAAATAGTTTAAGCGTTCTTCAAGAGCTTGAATTTTTGCTTCTTGATCATGATTTAAACGAACAAGATTTTCATAATCGCGAACAACGATATCTAGAAATTCTTCTACTTCGTTCGCATCATATCCTCTAAATTTAACGCCAAAAGTTTTATCTTTAATTTCTAAAGCAGTAAGAGCCATAACTCCTCCTCATTTTTTACTTAAGAGTACTTCAACAGTTACTTTATATTTTCCACTCTTTGAAATACCATTTTCAGAAACAATTTTAAGACGCCCAAAGCGTCGAACACTGACTAAATCATTCAAACCTACAGAATAGCTAACATTGGAAGTTGTCGCATAATTAACTTTCACCAAGCCAGAACTAATCAACTGACTGGCTTGTGAGCGCGAAAGCCTGAAGGTCCCAGCAATCACCTTGTCTAACCGAAAACTTGACACGAGAATATCTCGCTGCTGGCTTTCTTCTTCTACAACAATCTGTTCAGATAGAGGAACTACCCTAAGCTTAACAGGTACACGAGAAATTTTCTGGATGTGATCCATGAAATAGGGAACAAAACGCTGTTCAACAAATACTTGGATCTTTCCTTCACTTGTTAGAATATCTCCAAAAGACTTGCGCTCCACTCCTAATTGGTGAACAATGGTCCCCAGAACCTGGGAATGGGTCAAGTGATGAAATTTGGAAGCATAGACCATCTCTATTAAGGCCAGATCAAAGTCACTTGGATCCAATTGATAATAATCCGGAGCCACAATGACCTTGGCATACTCCATTTTCTGCTCATCACTGGAAGAAAAGACCTGCAATTGATAGCTTGCCGCAACATTTCGTAAAATAGCGACCTGATGAGGGTTTAAAAAACCCGTCACTTCAACAGAATAGCGTTCAATTACTCTTTCTGACAATTCAATACAACGATCAATAAATTCGTGATCTTCGCGATTGAAATGTTGATAAATCTCTTTCTGTCCCATCGTATTCTAACCAATCAAAAATAGAAAGAACCGGGCTAATAGCTGATTCATTAGGTTCAAGACAAAAAGTGCTACAAGAACCGTAAAATCCAAACCTCCAACCTGCAAAGGTAACTTTCTAAAAAGGCTCAAAAATGGTTCAACTAGGCGGTGAACCATTTGTCCAAGAGTACTCTGAGGTGCCCCAGGGAACCAAGAAAGTAAGGCATAGATGACAAGAATGATGGAATAGATTTGAATGATATTTGAAAGATATTGAAAGATATTGAAAGATAATCATCTTAGCGATTACGTTTCATATCATAGTCGAATTCTGTCACTTCCACATCATTTGGAAGGCGAATATCTTCCACATTAACGACTACATTAATTGGAGTCAACAAGTACATGGTGCTTGCAACACGGCGAAGATTTCCTGCCAAAACATAACGAGCTCCATCCAAATAATCCAAACAACGACGGGCTTGTACCTCTGTCATATATTGGAAATCAATCAAGATACTCTCATTAGATAGTAATAGATCGACAATTTCAGTCGCTTCCTCGTATTTACGGGGATAGCGTACATCAATGGTAATCTTTTCATCTGTATTTGCACGATTAGCAGCCAATTCACGTTGACGTTCATGCAAGCGAGTGATATTTTCAGATGTATTTTTCGTTGTAGACACAGATTCCTTCACAGCTGCTGTAGATACAGGAGTTGTAACAGGTGCGACAGGAGTCGGTTTTGGTTTTGGTTTTACCGGTTCTTTTTGACTAATCTGTGGACGTGGAGAAGTCACTTGAGGAGTCGGCTGTGGCTGTGGAACTGGTTGTGTTTCCGCACCAGCTGCTTTTGCCTCGCGAACTTCTACTTCTTCACCGTCTTCTGTGAAGTAGTCAATAAAGTTGTTAAATTTATCTTTTAATGACATAGTTCTTTCCTATTTAAAAAATGATGTCCCAATTCTAACATAAGTCGCACAGTTCGCAATGGCTACTTCAAAGTCACGACTCATACCCATACTTAGTTCTGAAAAAGGCATATTTTTTAATTGTTTCTTTTCTAGTTGTTCCTGAAGTTGGTGAGTTTTTGAAAAAATATCCTGCAACTCTTCTTGACTAGCCTCAAAAGGAGCCATCGTCATTAAACCAACAATTTCAATTTTGTCCAGCTGTGCGATTTCCGCTAAAACATCATCCAGTTCATCGGGTGCAAATCCATGCTTACTTTCTTCCCCAGAAATGTTCACTTGGAGGAAACACTTGATCGGGTGTTCTGCTCGCTTTTGAATTTCTTGAGCTAGCTTCACCGAATCCAAGGCATGAAAGTAATCGACGAGATTGATCACGTCTTTTACTTTTCGCCGTTGGAGGCTCCCAATCAAGTGCCAAGTGAGATCATACTCTTTTAGAGCTTGATACTTTTCTAGGAATTTATCAACACGATTTTCACCGATATGTTGGATACCTGTTTTCACCAGTGCTTCTGTTGTTGCAACATCTACATACTTGGTGACAGCTATCACATTAACTTGATCTTGACGGTTAGCTTTGTTTCTTGCTGTTTCTACTTGTTGCCGTACAAGATCAGCATTCTGTTCCAGATTCATGATTAACGATTCCGGAAGAATGGTGGTGTTTCCAATTCATCATCATCTGAAGATGAATCTACGTAACGATCAACTTGATGTGTTGATGTTGGTTCAGTTTGGCGAACGATATTCTCACGACGGATATCCCAATCACCAAAGGCTGAGCCACGGTTTGGTTCTACCGCTGGACGACTTGGAGTTGTTGGCAATTCAACATCTTGTTTCAAATCAAATTCACGGTCAAATGGTGCAGCTTGTGGGCGTTGTTCACGTGGTCCTGTTTTATAAGGACGTTGTGAGGAAGCAATTCCGCTGACGCGTTCTACCTTGTCTTGACGGACACCGGTTGCAACAACCGTCACGCGGATTTCATCTTTAAGAGATTCATCAATAGATGTACCCAACCAGATGTTCACTCCGTGACCTGCAGCTTGGTTCACAATTTCTGAAGCTTCTTCAGCTTCGATCAATGTCATATCCAAACCACCTGTTACGTTGACGATCACGTCTTCTGCACCGTCAATGGTTGTTTCAAGAAGTGGAGAGTAAATGGCTTTACGAGCTGCTTCGATAACGCGTTCTTCACCGCTACCAACACCAATACCCATGAGGGCATTTCCTTTGTTTTCCATAACAGTCTTCACGTCTGCAAAGTCAAGGTTGATCAATCCAGGACTTGTGATCAAGTCAGTGATCCCTTGAACACCTTGACGAAGAACGTTGTCAGCTTCACTCAACGCTTCAAGAAGCGGTGTCTTTTTGTCCACAATTTCAAGCAAGTTGTTATTAGAAATAATCAACAATGTATCTACATGTTCGCGAAGTTCATTGATCCCTTCAATAGCGAAGTTCCCACGTTTTGAACCTTCAAACCCGAATGGACGAGTAACAACTGCTACTGTCAAAGCACCAACTGCTTTAGCAATACGAGCGATGACTGGTGCAGCACCTGTACCAGATCCTCCACCCATCCCTGCAGTGATGAAGACCATGTCTGCACCTTGCAAAGCTTCTGTTAACACTTCTTCGCTTTCTTCAGCTGCCTTACGACCAACTTCAGGTTGACCTCCAGCACCCAATCCACGAGTCAATTTTGGGCCCAATTGGATAACTGTTTCAGCTTTTGCACTTGAAAGTGCTTGAACATCTGTATTAGCTGCGATGAATTCTACACCGGCAACGCCTTCGTCAATCATACGATTGATGGCGTTACCGCCACCGCCACCGACACCGATTACTTTAATTACTGCACCTTGTGCCGCTGCTGTGTCAAATGAAAATGTCATAAATACTTACACTCCTTAATCAAACATATTACCGATCAAATTTTTCATTCGGTCTGTGAATGTAGTTTTTGGTTCTTGTTTGCTATCATTGCTTGCTACTGGAATTTCTTGAGCATCTACTGGAGATTCAATCTTCTCAGCATTGTACGCAGGTACTACCGGTTGTGCTTGAGCAGCAGGTTGTGGTTGTACTTGTGGTTGCACAGGTCGATCAAATTGAATCGGTTGTTGACGCAAGACTTCGTCTCCATGAACCGCAGCTTGAGCAATAATATCCACATCTGTCAAATTGCCTGCATATTCAGACAAGCTAATCACATGGGCAAAAGCTGGATTGCGAATTCCAATTTGATTTGGAACAAACAATTTCACATTTACACCAAAGACTTCTTGAGCCAATTCTTCAACACCAGGAAGGATTGCGCCTCCACCGATAATCACAATACCACCAGGAAGATCCAACAAATGTCTTCTCTCAAGGTCTTGCTTGATTTGCTCAAAGATGTGTTTGATACGTGCCGAAATGATTTCAGCCAAGTACTTCTCTGTCACTTCAACTGGCTCAACTTCACCAATAACTTCTACATGGAACACTTCGTTTCCAGCAGATGGCACATAGGCTTCACCGTAGTTGAACTTCAAACCTTCTGCCAATTTTTGAGAAGTCTTCAAAACTTTAGAAATATCTTTGGTAACGTAATCGCCACCTTCTTGGTAGATATTTGTAAATTGAAGTTCTTGGCTACGAACAGAAGCCACTGTGGTTTGGCCACCACCCATATCAATCACTGTTGCTCCGAATTCACGTTCGCCTTCGTTCAAGACTGTTTTGATCATCGCAAGTGGGGAAATGATGATGTTTTCTACTTGTAAGCCTGCACGTTCAACTGTTTTACGCAAATTGTGCAAGATTGTACGAGGTCCTGTATAAAGAAGACCACGCATTTCAAGTCGGATCCCCATCATTCCGCGTGGATCACGGATTCCTTGAAAACCATCTACTGTGAATTCTTCAGGAATGAAGGTGATCACTTCACGATCCGGTGTCATGCTTTTTGTGAGTGCAGATTTGACAACATTTTCAACATCTGCATCTGTGATTTCTTTTGAATCACTTGTGACTGGAATCATTCCTTGAGTTGCTTCGATTTGTAGTAAGTTTGCAGGCAACCCAACGTTGACTAGATTGATTGAAATCCCTGCTTTTTCTTCAGCTTGGCTGATTGCAGTTTTAATTGCATTTGAAGCAGCTTCGATATCTACTATAATTCCATCTTTGACGCCAGCACTTTTTGCATTGCTGACTCCAATTACATTCATTTCTCCATTGACATGTTCTGCCACCAATACTTTTATTGAACTAGTACCGATATCTAAACCTGTAAAAAAGCCGTCTCTAGCCATTACACCAGTCCTCTCTCTTTATTTGTTTTCACTTTACATCTATTTATAGCCCTTTTAGTTGGAACTATCCAAACTTCATTATATCACAAAGAAGCCTAAAATGGACATTTTTTCTTCAATTATTTGAGATAATTTATGGGCTTTGCTCATTCCCAGAAGAATTTTCTCCCTCTGGATTCTGTTCTTGATTCTGTTCTTGGCTTGCTTCCTCAGAATGTTCTTCTTGCTTTTCTTTACTTTCAGCCTTTTCTTTTTCAGCTTGCTCTTTGGCATCTGCGATGGATTGTTCACTATAGCTGAAGACTCCAGCCTCCATATCAATGGTGGAATCATCGTCTAATTGCTTACTAATGGCCTTATAATAAGGAAGCTTGCGGGTAATTTGGGAAACAGGGACCAAGATTTTATTATCATTTTTCATGGTAATGGTCACCAGATCCTTCGTAACCTTGCTTGGTGTCAGATCAACCGAAACAATTTTATCCGTAATGGAAAACGAAATGGATTTCATTTCTTGGACGAATTGTCTGACCAATTCCCTATCTGAGAATTTCAAGCTAATATAGGAGGATGGTAAGTCCGAAGCAGGCGTTACTGTCTCAACTACTTCTCCGTTTTCCAATACTGGATAGTGGTCTTCTCCCGTCACATAATAAGCAACCACTTTGTGTTCCACTATATTAACTTTAAAGGTCACTGGAAATTGATAATGCATGTGCACTTCTTTGATCCATGGACTAGCTGTTTTTATGTTTTGTTCATAGACCGACTTATGAAGGAAGGTCGTCAGAGTATAATCTTCTTCTTTAATACGGCTTTTTTCATACAATTTTTGCTGGTCAACCGCTTTATTCCCTGAAAATTCAATCACTTTTTGTGTAGACAAGGGACTTAAAAAATAGATCGAGAGAAGGGCGACAATCGAGCTAATTCCGATAACCGGAAGGGCACGATAGATATGGCGTTTTGCCACTGTCGGTTCCTTCTTTGTTTTTTTCGTCTTTAAGCGTTCAAAAAACGAAGGCTTTTTCTCTAGCTTCTCTGAAGGATCTAGCTCCTCTACAGCCGGACTATTCTCTTCTCTTTCTGAACTTTCTCCATCCGCATCTGGATCCTCTTCGACCTCAGATTCATTTTCCTCTTCAGAATCTTCTATTTCTTCTTCAGATTCTTCCTCTGAGATAGAAGCCGATTCATTTTCTGAAAGATCTTCGTCTTCTTGTGCTTCTTTGCTTTCAGTTTCCTCTGTTTCAGCTTCTTCCGCTTTTTCAAGCGCCTTTTTTTCTAAATATTCTTTGTTTCTTTTTTGCCAGGCTGACAATTCTGTAATTTTGTCATCCGTTGGTGTTTTTTTATTGTCGTCCGTCATCTTTTCCCTTACTGATATCTTTTTGAAGCAGGCCATAAAAATCGTCTAGTGAAAGGAGTTCTGTCGATTTTTCCATTGCTTGGTGGTAAACTTGGCTTTGCTTCAACATTTCTTGAATGGTTTCATTAAAGGTTTCGAGGGTCAATTGATCTTCCTGCAATTGCTCTGCATAACCTTTATCCACAAAATATTGGGCATTTTCAATCTGATCGCCACGACTGGCTTCTTTTCCAAGTGGTACAATCAAATGGAGTTTGTTCATAGCCAAGAGTTCAAATAAGGTATTGGCTCCACCCCTAGTCACCACTAAATCAGCCTTCTGGAGCATGGGCAAATACTGATCGGTTACATAATCCACTCGATACAAGCCCCCCTCAGCCTGATTCAATGTTGAATCGCCCGTCAAATTGATGATATTGTAGTGCTGCAAGAGCTCTGCTTGATGCTCTGTCACAAATTCATTAAAGACACGCGCACCGGCTGATCCTCCGACAAAGAGAAGGGTCGGCAACTCTTTTCGGAAACCTTTTGTTTTTTCTTCTAAAATTTCTGAAGTCGGCGGAATATGATCTGTGACCTTGGTTACCGCACCGATATGCTCACTCTTTGTCAAACCATGTGCTTGCTCAAAAGTCGTGTACATCTTGGTAGCAAATTTATAAGCAATTTTATTGGCCAATCCCATCGAGAGATCCGACTCATGGATATAGACAGGAACACGTGTGAGACGAGCTGCAATCACCGGCGGCACCGAGACAAATCCCCCTTTTGAGAAGAGAACTTGTGGACGCACACGGAGCAGGATCGCTATGGATTGGAGCGTTCCCCAAGCCACCTTGAAAACATCCATCATATTTTGGAAGGAGAAATAGCGACGCAATTTCCCTGTTGTAATCGAATGGAATCGTACCTCTAATCCAGACTTTTTGATCTCTTGGTATTCGATTCCTTTTTTGTCCCCAATATAATGAACTTCCCATCCATCTTCGATAAATTTTGGAATCAAGAGGAGATTAAGGGTCACATGTCCCACGGTTCCCCCACCAGTAAACATTATTTTTTTCATCTTATTTCAACCCTTTTACTGTAGCAAGGAATTCATCCCCACGCACTTCAAAATTCGGATACATATCCCAACTGGCATTGGCAGGACTTAAGAGCACAACATCTCCAGGGCTAGCCAAGTCGAAGGCTTTCTTTGTAGCATCTGCTACATCTGCCGCATCGACATATGAAACACCTGCTTTATCGGCTGCGCGTTTCACTCGTGGAGCTGATTCCCCGAGAATCACCATTTCCTTTAGACCTTCAATGTGAGGTACCAATTCATCAAATTCATTGCCACGATCGAGCCCCCCTGCAATCAAGATAACCTTGCTGTTATCAAAACCAGAAAGAGCTTTTTGTGTCGCTAAAATATTGGTCGATTTACTGTCATTGTAGAATTTGACACCTTGAATCTCATCCACATATTGTAGACGGTGTTTAACGCCCCCAAAGGCTGACAAGGTTTCTCTAATGACCTCATTCTCTACTCCCCGGACTTTTGAAACAGCAATCGTTGCCAAGGCATTTTCTACATTGTGGCTCCCTGGAACACCCAGTTCATCCGCACGCATGACTGCTTCTCCCTTAAACTTGAGAAGTCCATCTTCCAAATAAGCACCGTCCACTTTTTCGATTGTAGAAAATGGAAGGACCCTTGCCTTGGTTTTTGTAGCCAGTTCCTTGGCCAGATCTTGGTTGAAGTTTAATACAATGACATCTTTTTCTGTCATATTCTTTTGAAGATTCCATTTGGCAGCTACATAATTTTCAAAAGAACCATGGTAGTCGATATGGGTTGGCATGAGGTTGGTAATCACTGCAATCTCTGGATGGAAGGCTTCAATGCCCATCAATTGGAAAGAAGACAATTCCATGACCAGAACTTCTTTTTCTGTCGCTGTTTGTGCGACTTGGCTGGCTGGAAAACCAATATTCCCAGACAATAGACCACCTTGACCAGCAGCCGTCAAAACTTCCCCGATCATGGTTGTCGTCGTCGTTTTTCCGTTTGATCCTGTAATCCCAATAATTGGCGCATCCGAAATCAGATAGGCCAATTCCACTTCAGTAAGGACTGGAATACCCTTTTCAAGTGCTTTTTCGACCATCGGATTCGTATAAGGGATTCCAGGATTTTTGACCATAACCGCAAAGTCTTCATCCAACAACTCCAGAGGGTGGCCTCCTGTCACAACTTTAATCCCTTCTTCCAGTAAACTTTGTGCTGCTGGATTTTCTTCAAAAGGCTTGCCATCATTGACGGTCACAATCGCTCCTAAGCGATCCAACAAACGGGCAGCTGACTCGCCTGACTTAGCCAAACCTAATACAAGAACCTTTTTATTTTCAAATTGTTTCACAAATTTCATGATTTCTTCGCTCCATTTTTATCACTCTCTATTTTACCTTTTTTTAGCAAAATTAAAAAGCCCAAAGGGCTTTAAAAATCACGTCACCGTTTATTTTTTCTGTTTGGTCGTCATTTTGGAAATATCTACCAAAGCCAGGTAGCCAACAAAGGCTAGAAAGGCACCGACAAAAAACTCGGACGGTAGTTGGAATATCTGAAAAATGGCGAGACAAGCAAGGACGATAAAAGAGACGATCAAGACCACCATTGTGACACTGTTTAAGGTACCACGAATACTCTTTGGGGTCATAAAAAGGTAAAAAAGGAGAATCAAAATCCCTAAGATAAAATAGACCATTTTGTTTCTCCTTTCTTTTCGTATTATTCAGCAGCTGCTGATTTTTTCTTTTTATTTGCTTTTTCGCGTTCTGCTTTGTTCAAGATTTGTTTACGCAAACGGATAGATTCTGGTGTTACTTCCATATACTCATCGTCGTTCAAGAACTCAAGAGATTCTTCCAAGGTTAAGATACGAGGAGTCTTGATAACCGCTGTTTGGTCCTTGGTAGCTGAACGAACGTTGGTCATTTGTTTTGCTTTCGTAATGTTGACAGTCAAGTCGTTCTCACGAGAGTTTTCCCCAATGATCATTCCTTCGTAAACTTCTGTACCTGGATTGACAAAGATCGTACCACGTTCTTCAATAGACATGATCGAGTATGTCGTTGCTTTTCCGTTATCGATGGAAACAAGAGCACCACGGTGACGTCCACCAATTTCTCCTGGAATCACTGGCAAGTATTGGTCAAAGGTGTGGTTCATGATTCCGTAACCACGTGTCATTGACAAGAACTCTGTTGAGTATCCAATCAACCCACGCGCTGGAACAAGGAAGACCAAACGAGTTTGACCGTTACCAGTTGCGATCATATCCAACATTTCACCTTTACGTTCAGAAAGGCTTTGGATAACAGATCCTTGGTATTCTTCTGGTGTATCGATTTGTACGCGCTCAAATGGTTCACATTTGACACCATCAATTTCCTTGATGATCACTTCTGGACGAGATACTTGCAATTCGTATCCTTCACGACGCATGGTTTCGATCAAGATAGACAAGTGCAATTCCCCACGTCCTGAAACTGTCCATTTATCAGGTGAGTCCGTCGGGTCAACACGAAGAGAGACGTCTGTTTGCAATTCTGCTTGCAAGCGTTCTTCGACCTTACGAGAGGTCACCCATTTCCCTTCCCGACCTGCAAATGGTGAGTTATTCACCAAGAAGGTCATTTGAAGTGTTGGTTCATCGATGTGAAGGATTGGAAGTGCTTCTACTGCGTCAGTTGGTGTGATGGTTTCTCCAACGAAGATATCTTCCATACCAGAAATAGCGATCAAGTCACCAGCTTTAGCTTCTTGAATCTCGCGACGTTCCAAACCAAAGAAACCAAAGAGTTTGGTCACACGGAAGTTTTTAGTTGTACCATCCAGTTTAGAAAGGGTAACTTGGTCCCCAACCTTAACTGTACCACGGAAGACACGTCCGATACCGATACGACCAACGAAGTCATTGTAGTCAAGAAGAGACACTTGGAATTGAAGGGGCTCATCTGAGTTATCAACTGGAGCTGGGATGTGGTCGATAATGGTGTCAAAGATTGGCGCCATAGTCTTTTCTTGATCTGCTGGATCATCTGACAAGGATGATGTTCCGTTGATCGCTGATGCATAAACAACTGGGAAGTCAAGCTGGTCATCATCCGCACCTAGCTCGATGAAGAGTTCCAAAACTTCGTCTACTACTTCTGCTGGACGAGCAGATGGCTTATCGATTTTATTAACTACAACGATCGGCACAAGGTCTTGTTCCAAGGCTTTTTTCAATACGAAACGAGTCTGAGGCATAGTTCCTTCGTAGGCATCTACGACCAATACAACCCCGTCAACCATTTTCATGATCCGTTCCACTTCTCCACCGAAGTCCGCGTGTCCTGGTGTGTCCATGATATTGATCCGAGTTCCGTTATAAGCAACGGCTGTATTTTTAGCAAGAATGGTAATCCCACGTTCTTTTTCAAGATCGTTTGAGTCCATTGCACGTTCTTGCAATTCTTTACGTTCATCCAAGGTGTGCGATTGTTTCAACAATTCGTCTACCAAGGTTGTTTTACCATGGTCAACGTGGGCAATGATCGCAACGTTACGAATATCTTCTCTTAATTTTGTCATGATTTCCTCTATATAATTTTAAATAATATTTCTAACTGAACAATTATACCACAGTCCCGTTTAAAAAACACAGTTTAGCTAGTTGTAAATGTTTTCATCTTCATTTCTTTTCTCCGACTCGATTTCCTTTTCTTTTCATGATACACTGATGATAAGACTTTCAGAAAAAGAGGCTTCCATGAGATTAGATCAATTGATGGCAGAACATCAGTACGCTCGTAAAGACATCAAACAACTTCTGGCCCGAAGGCAAATCTTGGTCGATCACCTACCAGCTCAAAAGCTATCCCAAAACATTGACCCTGG
This sequence comes from Streptococcus sp., assembly GCA_030825825.1. Classification (GTDB taxonomy): domain Bacteria; phylum Bacillota; class Bacilli; order Lactobacillales; family Streptococcaceae; genus Streptococcus. The sequence continues at coordinate 14,286 of JAPJPE010000022.1, forward strand.
ACTCCAACAGATTCAAATCGGGGATCGGATCATTCAAGAACCGCGTCATCACTACTACATGCTCCATAAACCAATCGGGGCTGTGACCGCTAAAAGAGACGCCCACCATCCAACGGTGATCGATCTAGTGGACCCTCAGCAAGAGTACCCAGATCTCTATCCGCTTGGTCGCCTCGATCGCGATACCAGTGGTTTGCTCCTCCTCACAGATAATGGTCCCTTAGGCTTTCAACTGCTCCATCCTCAATACCATGTGGAGAAGGTCTATGAGGTAGAAGTCAATGGCCCGCTTTATGCAGCCCACATCGAGCAATTTCAGAATGGGATTTCATTCACGGACGGCCCTATCTGCAAGCCTGCCTCCTTGACCATTCTAGAAAGTACCCCCAGCTACAGCAAGGCCCAGGTCCGAATCTCAGAAGGAAAATACCACCAAGTGAAAAAGATGTTTTTGGCCATCGGAGTCAAAGTAATGACCTTAAAACGCTTGTCTTTTGGTCCCTTCACCTTGGATCCTCAGTTAGCACCTGGCGAAAGCCGGCCTTTGAATGAGGTAGAGCTCACATGGGTCAAAGATTTCCTTGAAAAAACAAGATAAAAGAGGCTAGGACAAAAGTCCTAGCCTCTTAATTGTTTTTGGATTGTCGAGTAAGACGCAGTGGTTGA